>CAYTDF010000005.1:20012-27379 GCA_964436365.1 uncultured bacterium
AGTCGGAAATGATTCTCGCTGGAGATAACCATGCACAAAAAGAATTTCTCGAAAATGTTAGCCTGTTGGCTTCTCTGCCTATCGCTGGGACTCGTTCTGGGGTGCGCTTCGTCGACCGATAGGACCGATTCAACGACCGAAGCCGAAAAGCACGACCTCGTCGCCATGACGTTCAACCTGCGCTACAACAACCCCAACGACGGTGAGAACGCCTGGCCCAAACGGACAGACATTGTGTTACGAACCATCCGCGAAGCCAATCCGGACATCATGGGGATCCAGGAAGGGCTCGCCGACCAGGTCGCCTGGCTACAACAGACATTCCCCGAGTACGATTCCGTGGGGATGGGCCGAGAGGGCGAGGATAAGGGCGAGTACATGAGCGTCTTCTTCCGCCGTGACCGCTTCGAACTTCAGGATTCCGGTCACTTTTGGCTCTCCAAGACACCGGACGTTCCGGGCTCGATGGGTTGGGACGCCGCCTGTACACGGATGGTCACGTGGGTGAGTCTCTACGACCGCGCGACCGAGCGGGAGTTGGTCGCTGCAAACACGCATCTCGATCATCGCGGCCGCGAGGCCCGGCTAGAGAGCGCCAAGATGATCGTAAAGGCCATCGCGGAAGTTCCAGATTCGACCCCCATCCTCCTGACCGGGGATTTCAACACCGCGCCAAAACGGCTGGTCCATGGAATCCTCACCGGAAAGCAACCGCTCGACGGCGAACGCTGTCGGCTCCGTGACACCTGGTACGATATGCCGCACCCAGAGGTCACTGGCCAAGTCGGCGGAGCCCCCCGAATCGCGGAGCCCGGTACGTCGCACGGTTTCAGAGGCAGAGAGCGCACGCGATCCCGTATCGACTGGATTCTCGTCTCTCCGCAGTTCGAGGCAGCGTCTGTCACGATACATGACAAAGACTACGCCGGACGCTATCCATCCGATCATTTCCCAGTCTACGCCACACTCCGGTATCGCTGAAAACCGCTGTACGTGGTTTCGGTGAATCGCGACGGTGGCCGAGGCCGTGCAAGAACTCGCGAGATGGGCGTTGTTTCTGATAGAATGGAGTTATGCACAAGCGAAGTGTCGGCATAAAGGCTCGTCACATGGATCTCGTGGCGGAAACCCCTACATCGCAGAACCCGCAGGGGGGCTGCGAGTATCAGATCGTGATTGTGAGCCCAGAGAAACAGCGCGTCTGTTCCGTGCTCCGGGTGATTCTCGCACGCGCGGGCAAGATCTTCGAAGTTGCTGGATTCGAACTCTATCGCCAAGCCCTGGCCTTCCTGGATACGGAACCCGGGAAACAGACGGTTGGACTCGTGATCACCGATCAACCCGACGACTGCAAGGCGCCCTCACGAGGAGACGTGCCCCTGTGGAAAGAGACCATCGCCGAATTCCAGAAGCAGTACATGAAGCAGTTCCAGGACGAGATCGGCTTGGGCTTCCTGCCCGTCCAGTTCACGGTCATCACCAGGTTCGAGAAACAATCGGGGAAACTAACGGCGGAGATGCTGCAGCAAATCCAGAGCGAGTTCGAACAGTTTGCCGAAGAGACGGGCGTGACCTACACCAACGCGGAAACCGAGGACGAGATGGTGGAGAGCGTCGATAAGAGCCTCGTGAAAGAGGTGCTTTCGAAGCATCAGGCCGTCTCGAAGGTTAAGTCTCATTCCAAGTCGAGGGCCGACCGCATCGCCCGAGCCAAGAAGACCATCCAGAAAGCCAAAAAATCCCAGTGAGCGTAAGGCCCGGGCTGACCACCGGGGAGAAGGCCCGCCAATCCATGAGCCACCCCGGACTTTCCATAATCATACCGATTTATAACGAAGAGGAACTGCTCCCGACCGTCCTCGCCGAGGTCTGCGAGGTCGACTGGGAGCCCAAGCAGCTCGTGCTGGTTGACGATGGCTCCAGCGACGGAACCTGGGCGATCCTTCAGAAATACGCCCACAGGGAAGACACGGTCATCATTCAGCACGAAACCCGCCAGGGAAAAGGCGCGGCGATCCGATCCGGGCTCCAGCGAGCGACCGGCGAAATCGTGATCGTCCAAGACGCGGATATGGAGTACATTCCTGCGGAGATTCCGTCGGTGGTGCGCCCCATCGCCGAGGGGGAGGTCGAGATATGCTACGGCTCGCGCTTCCTCGGCCGCATTGAGGGAATGCGCTTCCCAAACCGCGTGGCCAACCAT
Source organism: uncultured bacterium (assembly GCA_964436365.1). Classification (GTDB taxonomy): domain Bacteria; phylum Hinthialibacterota; class Hinthialibacteria; order Hinthialibacterales; genus CAYTDF01. Next base: position 22,216 of record CAYTDF010000005.1, read on the forward strand.
CTTCTTGCCTGGACCGTCCGCGTACTCTTCAGCGCTTCCGTCACAGACGAGGCCACCTGCTACAAGGCCTTCAAACGAGAGGTCATCGACGCATTCGAACTGCGCTGCAAGCGGTTTGAGTTCTGCCCAGAGGTCACGGCCAAGGCTCTCAAGGCGGGATATCGGATCAAGGAGGTCCCGGTAACATACCGGGCTCGGACCTTTGATGAGGGAAAGAAGATCAAGTGGACGGATTTCATCCAGGCCATGCAGGTTCTTTTCCGGGTTCGCTTCCTAGAAGACTGAGACTTTGAAACAATTTCAGGTATCGTCTTCGAGCGGCTTGACGATTGAAGGCAAGAACGCCTTTCACTCGCCAACCAGAGGAAACCCATGAACGGTGAACGTGAATCTGCCTCTTGCCTGATCGTAGGCGCGGGTGTCGCGGGCTTGTCCGCCGCCTACGAACTCGCGCGTCTTCAACCCGGCATGAAGATCACGGTCCTCGAAAAGGACGCTCATGTGGGCGGGATGGCCCGCACCCTCGAATGGGAGGGTTGTCGGCTGGATTTGGGACCCCACCGCTTTTACACCGAGTTGCCGGAGGTAGACGAGTTAGTTCACCGATGCGCCGCTCAGCAGATGCTCAGAGTCGAACGACGCAGCCGCATGTGGCTGCGCGAGCGGTGGCTTGCCTATCCGGTTCGCCCTCTGGAGGTCTCTACCGCGTTGGGATGGAAGCAAGCCTTCCGCGTGGGGATGTCCGCCGTCAAAGCCGGTCTTCTGCGTCCCCAAGAACCCATGGAAACATACGCCGAATACGTCCGCGCCTACTACGGCCAAGCCTTGGCCGAAATGTTATTCGAACCGTACGCGGAAAAGGTCTGGGGGGTTTCTCCGCAAACCCTTGCCGCCGAAACCGCTGTCGTTCGCTTACGCGGGGACAATATCTGGCACGCCTTTTGGGACAGTTTCCGAGGCAAGGGAGAGACCTACGTCAAGGAGTTTGGATACCCGTATGGAGGCATCGGCGCCATCGCCGACGGGCTGCGGGAGAAGGCACAACAGGCGGGTGTCGAAATCCTCTGCGGGGCAGAGGTCGAATCACTGGAAGTGGATGAAGAAACGGGCAACGTGACCTCTCTCCGTTACCGATGCGACGGCTCGCATCGCGAGGTGGAGGCCGATTCGGTCATCAGCACCTTACCGCTCCCCTCGCTCTGTCAGCGTATGGGAACAAAGATTGAGCGCGAGGCTCTGCGGCGATCCGAGGGGCTCCGATTTCGAAGCCTTGTCCTCTTGTTCTTGCGTTTCGCGCGCGATCTTCAGGTCCAAGACACCTGGCTCTATTTCCCCGAAGCCGAAGTCCCCTTCTCGCGTGTGAGTTTGCCGCATAACTTCGAACCTTCGTGCGTCCCCGAGGGCGAAACCGTCCTCCTGGTGGAGCTGCCTTGCGACTTCAACGACGAGCGCTGGGGGGCGACAGACCGGCAACTCGTCGAATCGATCTCCCCCCATTTGGAGGAGACTCAACTGGCCCGCGGGGAGATGGACGCGTTTCTGACCGCGCGGTTACGTTGGGGCTATCCGATATACGCGTTAGACACGCAGAAGATACTTCGAGAGGTTTATTCGGGGCTCAGTGCGTTCCCGAATCTGATTTCGACGGGGCGGCAGGGGCTGTTCCGTCATAACAACCTGGATCAGTCCATTCAGATGGGCTTGCTCGCCGCCAGGTGCCTGGACCGTTTCGCGGGCGACCCGAATGGCAACCCCGCCGAACGCTGGTACAGCGAGGTCTCGCAGTTCGATTCATACCGAATCGTCGACTAGGAACTTGGTGGAGAACCTCAGGACGGCGATTCTCCACCGATTCAGGTACGCCAATCCCTGTGACCCCGAGTGAGATGGATCGTGAAGATGAAACCTTGGCATACTGCGCTTCTTATTGTGCCACCGACAGGAAAGTACATCCGTGAGGAACGGTGTCAGACACCCATCGAGGAGTTACACACCGTCGCGTTACGTCCGCCGATGGACTTGCTCTACATGGCTGCGCTCCTCGAAACCTGTGACGTGGAAAGCCACATTATCGACTATCCGGCACGGGACGGAGCGACCTGGGACGACATTCGGGCCGATCTGCGGAGAATCCGGCCTTCGGCCCTGATTCTCTCCATCACCACCCCCACGCTCGAAGACGATCTACAGGCGGCCAGAATCGCCAAAGAGATCGACCCGTCTGTGATAACACTCAGCAAGGGCGCTCATTTCAGAGATCTCGATCTTGAGACGCTCGACGCCCATCCCGAACTCGATCTCGTAATGCGCGGTGAATACGAGAAGACTGTCGTCGTGCTCGCTCGGGGAACCGCCTGGGCGGAAATCCCCGGGATCACCTACCGCGAACCCAGTGAGACGCCCGTCCGTACGCCCGACGCGCCTTTCATTCAGGATTTGGACAGCATTCCCTTCCCGGCCCGGCACCGGATCGACAATGGCCGCTACTATCGGCCCGACTCGGGCGCGACTCAGGCCACCATCGTCACCGAACGGGGTTGTCCTTACCCCTGCATCTTCTGTCTCGCCGGAGAGGTAGGGGGAAAGAAGGTCCGCGTCCGATCGCCGGAGAACGTTGTCGGCGAGATCCGCGAATGCGTGGAGACGCATGGGATTCGCGACTTCCTGTTTCGCAGCGATCTCTTCACCGCCAACCGCAAGTGGGTCCGCGAGGTCTGCCGGGCGATCCTCGCCGCGAACCTCCGGATCGACTGGTCCTGCAACAGCCGTGTGGACACCTTGGACGAGGAGACGTTGCGCTTGATGAAGGAGAGCGGGTGTTGGCTCGTATCGTTCGGCGTCGAGAGTGGCAACGAGATGATGTTGGAGAAGATGAAGAAGAAGGCGGACATCCCCGCGACCCGCAACGCCATCGAACTCTGCCGCAAGGTCAGAGTGAAATCCAGCGTCTATTTCTTGATCGGGCTCCCGTGGGAGGACGAGGCGACATTTGAAGACAGCGTACGCTTGGCTTGCGAACTCGATCCGGATTTCGTGGAGTTCTTTTACGCCTACCCGTTCCACGGCACGGAGTTCTACGATCTCGCCGTAGAGTATGGGCTACTCCAACCCGGACAACTCCCACTCGAGGGCTACAATCACGCCGCCATCCCGACATTGCATCTCTCGGCTGAACGTCTAGCGGTTCTACGCCGCGAGGCGCTCAAGCGTTTTTATCTCCGACCGCGCTACATCATGCGCACGCTACTGCGCGCGCGTTCCCCGAGAGTTCTATTCAACTATTTCCGCTACGGATTCCGGCAACTCGTCGATCTCTTTTCGCAGTAATTCGCACCAACGAAATACGTAGCAAACCCAAGAGGCTAGAAGACTGTCATGTTCACATTGAAAGACATCACCGTTGAGTTCGCGGACCGCAAGGTTCTGAACAACATTACCTGGAATGTTGGAGACCGGGATCGTGTAGGGCTCGTCGGTCCCAATGGGGCGGGTAAAAGTACGCTGATGAAGGTCGCCGACAGCCGGGTAAGGCCCAACAACGGCCAGGTGATCAAACCCAACAACTTGACGCTTGGGTACCTCCAGCAGGATGTGATGCGTACAACCGGAAAACCGCTGTGGGACTACGTGCTCGAGGGGCACGAGGAGATCCTATCGGCGGAGACCGAGCTGGCCGATCTCGAAACCCAGTTGGCCGACGAGAACCTCTCTTCCGAACGCATGGAAAAACTCTTGAACCGCTACGGCTTGGCCCAGGAGCACTTCGAACGTATCGGCGGCTACAGGCTCGAGACCGAGGCCGCCAGGATCTTGTCGGGCCTGGGTTTTCCAAAAGAGCGCTGGCATGACCTCACAGAACATTGGAGCGGTGGCTGGCAGCAGCGGATCGCTCTGACTCGGCTGTTGCTACGCAAACCCGAAGCCCTCCTTTTGGACGAACCGACGAACTACCTCGACCTCGAGAATATCCAGTGGCTCGAGGACTTTCTGGCCAACCACCCCGGAAGCGTAGTGATTGTATCTCACGATCGCGTCTTTCTCGACAGGATCGCCACACGCACCACGGAGGTGCTTGATGGACATCTCTACGAATACGCCGGCAATTACAGTTTCTATCTCGAAAACCGCGAAGCCCGTCTCGCTCAACAGGGTGCCGAGGTCAAGAACACCCAGAAGAAGATCGCCGAGATGGAGAAATTCGTCGACAAATTCCGAGCCAAGGCGACCAAGGCCCGCCAAGCCCAGAGCCGGGTCAAGATGGTCCAGAAGATGAAGAAGCAGATCGACGCCAAGATGGAGAACATGCCCTCGCAGCAAGCCACTCGGGGCATGACCCTGCGGTTCCCACCGCCGCCGCGAAGCGGAAAAGAGGTCCTGATCGCGAAAGATTTGGGAAAAGCCTATGGAGATATACAGGTCTTCTCGGACGCGCAAATGACGATTGTCCGTGAGGATCGTATCGCCCTCGTCGGGCTCAACGGCGCGGGCAAGAGTACCTTGATCCGCATGATCGCTGGCCAGGAGGAACCCACCCAAGGCACGATGAAACTCGGCCACAACGTGGAGCGAGCCTATGTCGCCCAAGACCACGCCGACAATCTGGTCGGAGCCGCCAGCGTCCTCCAGGAGATGGAGAATGGCGCGCCCCCGCAGGTCCGCGCTCGCGTCCGGGATATTCTCGGCGCGTTCCTTTTCCCGGGCGACGATGTCGACAAACCCGTGCACGTCTTATCGGGCGGGGAGAAGACCCGGCTCGGGCTGGCCAAGATGATCTGTTCTCCGGCCAACCTCCTACTTCTCGACGAGCCGACCAACCATCTCGACATCGGCAGCAAGGAAGTCCTCGCCGAAGCCCTCGAGTCCTACGAGGGCACCGTGCTCTTCGTCTCTCACGACCGGTACTTCCTGCGCCAAGTCGCCACAAAGGTCATCGAGATACAGGACGGGAAACTGACTGAATTCCCTTGGCCGTACACCGACTACGAATGGTATGTAGCCGAGCGGCGTGAAGAGGAAAAGGCCGCGACGAAATAGGGCCGCTGCCGGAGTGCGGTGAGAGAGTCTCTGCCTGACGAACGTCCCAAAAGTAGTAACGTACCTATGCACGCGGCTGCGGATTTGGTATATACAAGGTAACGATTCGATGCAAAGTAGCATACAACAA
>CAYTDF010000006.1:0-19659 GCA_964436365.1 uncultured bacterium
GAAAAAAGTCTTCGAGAAAATGCAAAACCGTCAGCGCACGTGCCGCCGAGAGTCCCCAGTTGTCACCATAGGGCTCTCCAGTCGTCGTGGAATTGTCCGTATGGCCTTCCACTCGAATCTTGTTGTTGGGGAACTTCAGTAATTCGTTTGCAACAATCGCTAGTTTTCTCTTCCCCTCCTCGCTGAGGCCCGCGCTGCCCGTCCCGAAAACCGCCCGATCCTCGATGCTGAAGCGGAGACCCTCTTTCACCCCCACGATTCGAATCTCGTTCTCGATCTTCTCCGCGACCATCTTTTCGGTCGCTTCCTCCGCGATGGCGTCTTTGGCGCGATCCATGACCTTTTGATTTAGAGGTTTGACATTCGGTTGCGGGCGGCGTTCGACCGGAGGAATCATGGAGGTCGAGAACGATCCGGGAATCTTGCCCAGCGCGCCCTGAATGGAACCGATAGCCTGCACGAACTTCCGCTTATCGATTGTCGACATTGCGAAAAGAAGGACAAAGAAACAGAGCAACAGCGACATCATGTCGCTGAATGTGCACATCCAGAGAGGCGCTCCGGCGGGGGCGTCTTGCTTTTTCTTCTTCTCTCGACCCAAGGTTACCTCTCCATCCAATGAAACGCCCGGCGATCGAAGAAACCCCGGGCGGTTTGCAGGTCCATGCCGACGGCTTTAGATGGGCTCGTCGAATGGGACTAGGCCATCGTCGGGACCGGCCTGTTGTTCCTTGAAATCGGCGTACCACCCGTACTTTTCGTTTTCGTCCGTCTGGAGCAGGATCACCTCGATCCTGTTGTTCATCGGCCGCTCGACGGGTTTCGCGTTGCTATAGGCCTCGATAACGCCGTCTTCCTCCGCTTCAGCCGCGGCTGCGTATCCGCACAGCCCATGAAGCGGAAGCGGCCATCAGGGACACCGAGCTGCTTATCCATGTAGGTCATCACAGCCCGGCCTCTGGCCAGCGACAGTTCCCAGTTCGAGGCGAACTCCGTGCCTTCTGTCGATTGATTGTCCGTATGCCCGACGACTCGCACGGGATTGCTGGGAAGAGAGACGATATCGGAAGCGATCTTCTGAAGCACGGCATGGGACTCGGGGCGGATCGTCGCTTCTTTCTCATTGAACAACGCCCCGCCGGTGATGATGAACTTGATACCCTTCGCCGTCCCCAAAATCTCCACCTGATTCTCGTCCAACTTCCAGGTTCGCGTCTCCAGTTTGAGTTGGCTGACGATCTTTTTTTTCCCGTAGTATTTGTTTGACTTCGGCGGCGGTTTGCGAGATATCTCTTCCCGGGGATCGGGCGTAAGAGGCATATTCTCCTCATGCTGGGCGATATTCCCGCCAAACGCGGCGGACATGGCGCCCGACGCCTGCACCCACTTCTTCTTTTCTGTCGTCGAAAGAGCGAACAAGAGCACAAAGAAACACAACAAAAGCGACATCATGTCGCTGAATGTACACATCCAAAGCGGCGCGCCTTTGGGTTCGTCAGCCATGATCCACTTTCCTTTCGTCCTGGCTCACATCACCGGGTTCGACGGGTGCGCCCCGCCACAATACGCTCGCGCGCGAAAGACTACTCTTCGGGCGCGGGACGGACGCTTGGCGCCAGGAACGCCAAGAGCTTCTGCTCCAGAATACGCGGGTTATCGCCGGACTGGATCGACATGACGCCTTCGATCGCCACTTCCTTCAGCAGAATCTCTTCCGCCGTGCGCATCTTCAGCTTTCCCGCAACCGGGATAAAAATCACGTTCGCAATGACCGCGCCGTACATCGTCGTCAGCAACGCAATCGCCATAGCCGGGCCGATCGCGTTCGGATCCGAGAGGTTCTGGAGCATCTTCACCAGACCGACCAGCGTTCCGATCATCCCGAACGCCGGCGCGGCAGCGCCCATGTAATCGAAAATCGCTTGGCCATTCCGATGCCGGTCTTCGATAAAAGCCAACTCCGTATGCAGAATGTCCTTGATCAGCTCCGGCTCGACTCCGTCGACAGCCAGCCGAAGCCCGGAGCGAATGAAGTCGTCTTGGATCTCCGCCATCGAGTTTTCCAATGCCAAAATCCCCTCGCGCCGCGCTTTCTCCGCAAAACTAACCAGCAGGGTGACCGTATCCAAAGGCGAATACTACTTGGTGAAGAGAGCGTTCATGAAAACTTTATGGAGACTCAGGGCCACACCGAGAGGGAAGTTGACCAAAACCGAAGCGAACGTTCCACCGATAACGATCAGCATCGAAGGCACATCGATAAAGGAAGCGATCGCGCCTCCGATGGCCGAGATGATTAGACCTAAAGCGAGAACGATTCCAACGACGGTTCCGATATCCACGGCGGCACTCCCTCTCAGCTCTGATCTGGATACGTTCGCAGCTTGCGCCGGTATTCCAACACTCGCCCCACCAGCTCGTCGGGGCTTTCGCGAACGATCTGCTTGCGGCCGGACACGAGCGTGATCACAGTGTCGGGCGTGGCCTCGACAGTTTCGATCTCTTCCGCGTTGATCACAAATTCACGGCCGTCGAGCCGGGTCGCCCAGATCACGGTTTCACCTCTTGCGTTTCGCCGCCGAACCACAGCTCTATCGATCTTGCGGGTAGGCGAAACGTCCGCATGCACCTTAAGCATACGTAAGCCGAAATCCACAATCAACACGAGTTCCGGGCCACACCGGGACAGGGTTCCCCGGAAAGCGGCGCGCAAATCGGGCCGTTCGTGGGAATAGGGGGGGCCGCTGAGCGGCCCCCCCGGTCATAATACTGGGAGAAAAGGGAGGTAGGCAATGCTTGAACGGATCGGGTAAGCTAGTGATTACCGGACCAGATTCACAACTTCTTGGAGTACTTCGTTACCGGTTGTAATCATCCGGCTGTTGGCCTGGAAGGCACGCTGCGTCACGATCAGATTCGTGAATTCCGTTGCCAAATCGACGTTGGAGAGTTCCAACTGACCGGAAGTGATAATGCCGGTCCCGCCATCGCCGGGATCGAAGACCTGAGGAGTCCCGCTGTTGGGACCTGCGGCGAAGAGCGTATCGCCCAGTTGCATCAGACCACCCGGGTTGGTCACCTGAGCCAGCGCGACCTGGCCCAGCGCGCGTGTCGCGCCATTGGTGAAGATACCCAGAATCTGGCCATCGGGCGCGATAGAGACACTGTCGAGCGAGCCCACGCCGCGCCCGTCCTGATTCAGGAGTGTCGCAGTGGTCCGGGACTGACCGAACTGGGTCACCCCTGTCAGATCCAGTGTAAAGGAGAGCGGCGTTACGCCACCGTTAACAGGATCCTCACCGTCCGGGTCGAAGTTAACGGTCGGGGTATCTTGGGTCCCGGCGTAGCTGTTGAAGAGTCCCTCGCTGGTGAAATCGAGGAAACCGGTGTGTCCGAGGGGAACATTGCTCTCGTCGTTGTTCAGAACCAACTGGTACGACCAAGAGTTGTTCCGAACACCCGTGTCGTGGAAGGTGTTGGTCTCAAACAGTTTGACGTCGTTCGCCCCCACGACGATACCGTTGGGAACGTCGCCGGAGTTGGCATTTGTCGCGAGCCGGTCCAACACCCCATCCTCGCCGTCGCTGTCCACCGCTTTGCCGAACCCGCGGGTATTAAAGACGGCGTTGAAGGCGTTGGCGAGAGGTTGAAACGCTTGCGTGCCTCCGAATCGACCGGATGTCTGCGCTTCAAGGTCGTTTGCCTGGCCTAACGCGAAATCAGGCAGCGGCCGTGAAGGATCGTTACTGTACTCACCTTCAGTCAACGCGATGAGGCGCACGCCGGAATCGAAAATGCCCGTGGGAGGGGGTAGGAGCGGACTACCATTCCAGCGCGGATCGTTCACCAGATTGACAAAACTGTCACCGGGCCGCGAGCCGGTGTAGTCGCCTGGTGTGGTGGTGTTGCTCCCCTCGTAGTCGTCGTCCCCCACCGTAAACGCGGTCGCCAATGTCGCGTTGAACGGGTCGGAACCAAAGCCTGTGACCCCACCGGCCACGAGGTCATCCACCGAGCTGTCGGGCTGAAGCGTTCCACCGCTGATCCGGGCCGTGCTGACACGAATCGAACGCGTCCGGGCGGCCAAGTCGAGTTGCAGGGCGAGGTTTTCTTCGCCTCCGGCGGAGACAGCCAACGCATCAGCCCGGACTTTGTCGACCGTGGGATTCCCACTCAAGGTCGCCTTACCCAAGTTTCCGACGCCAGCGCCCCAGGTCAGGGAACCTTCCTCGGTTATGGTGATCTCAATGCTCGGCGCCTCGGTCAGGTCGGCCAGAGCGGAGGGGGGATCTGTAGGCGAGGATCCGGGAATCAAACCATCGATCTCGCCCGCATCCCTCGCAGCGTTAAAAACGCCAGCGAGGGGACCCGTACCGTCGTTCAGACTGGCAATTGCGGTCGTGAGCCCCGCCAACGCGGAATTGACCTTGCTTTCGATCTGATTCCGAATGTCTTGCAAAGACGTGCTTTCGGAGAATCCCACATCCCCCATCAGGCCACCGCCGACGTTTAGGCGTTCATTTCCGGTAACGTCCAGCGCCTGGAGCAAGGCGGTTGTAGCAGGCAGCAAACCGTTGGTCGGTGGGCTCCCGATCGGGATGCCGTTGTCGGTCGTGGTCTGCCCCGGCAGATTGAACTGCCCACCGTTGAAGGAGATCGCGCCGTCCGCAAGCCGCAGGCCAATCATCGTGTTGTCGCTGTTGAATGTGTAGATACCTTGCGTGGCCACGATGTTGTCGACCTGATAGGCGGTAAAGACCGCCGTGTTGTTGGTGTTATCCAACGCGGGAGGGGGATACTCGATCTTGGGAGGGAACCCACCTTCGATGATCTGACGCCCGTCACGGTCACGCAATTCGCCCAGGGTCGTGCTTCCAATCGCTTCCGTAGGCCGGGTATCCCGCGCATAACCCAGTGTAAGCGTCTTCGGATTACCTTGAGAGTCGAAGACCTCGATCGAGGAAGTCGTATTGGCCTGGCGGAGGTTCTCGGTACGGACCGTGCTGTTGGCCGCCGCATCCAGGGTACGCGTGAAGTTTGGATCGTCGCGTGTCGAGAAGATCTCGCCGAGTAGATAGCTGTTCGCGGGCGGATCGTTGTCGGTCCCTCGCGGAGAGAGCCCGATACGGATGCCTTTCAAAGCGTCGTTGGTCGTGCGGAAAACAAACCGGCCTTGGTCCGAGTCGAACTGCACGTCAAATCCACTCTGCGCCCCGGTGATGCTCTGCTCGATGGTGGCATCGAGCGCATTGTCAAGAGCCTTGCCCAGGTCCTCGATGGTCGTATCTTCCGTCACCTTGAGGATCACGCCCGGGCCGCTTTGTCCAAAGTCGAACTGGGCCAGATCCAACGGTTCTTTCAATGTCGCGGGCGGATCGCCCACGTCCACAAAGCCCGTCTCGAATCGAATCTCGTCCCCGTTAATCAAACCGAGGCTCTCACCATAACGGTTAAAGAGCCCGCGCAGATTGTTCGAGACACGAGCGGGTTCGGCCTCGTCTCCGGAAAGATTCCCGCCCGCCTGAACCTGAGTGGTCTGCTCGGCGGGAATGCTGATGTTGAAATCGATGCGCATATCGTTGATGGGATTCTCGGTATCGATCTGTCCCAACGAGTTGGACTGCCGGCCCAGAAGCCGATTGCCGTTCGCCGGGTCGACGATAAACCCGTCTCCGTCGAGCGAGAAGTTCCCGGCCCGGGTCAACACCTGCTGCGCGTTGCTGTTCCGCATCACGAAGAAGCCGTCGCCCTGGATCGCCAAGTCCAAGAGACGGCCCGTGGTCTGGACATTGCCCTGGGTGAAAATGAGATCGACCGAACCCAGAGAGACGCCCGTGCCCAGCTGGCGCGGATTGATGCCTCCGGTTTGGTTCTGCGGGCCGACGCCCGCGAAAAGTGTTTGGGAATAGATGTCGTCGAACGTGGCGCGCCCGGCGCGGTACCCGACCGTATTCACGTTAGCGATGTTGTTACCGATTACATCGATGCCGCGCCCCATGGCGTTGATACCAGTCAAGCCTGTAAAGATGGAACGTATTGTCATTGCGACCTCCCAGTCAGCATGGTCTGAAAGCGCGCGGTGTTCCGACCGCGGCCTTCGACGGTCTCGCTTCTGTCAGTCGGCGAGACCCGGGACCCCCTCTGAGAGGACCGGTCCCTGTTTGGAGTTGTCGTATTCAACGCCGCAAATGCTTTGCGGTTCCTGCGGATTCTCTTTCGCTACACCATCGGATTGGCCTCCTCGGTCACGCGATCACCGTACTATCGATATTCGTAAACACATTTCCACGCGCCGCGTCACTCGACAGCGCGGTAATAACCGTTCGGTTGGGAACACTGACGACGAACGCGTCGCCATCCATGAGAACCAGGGATGTCTTGGCGCCTTTGGCCGCCGCCTGGTTGACCGCGCCGGAAAGCCTCGCCTGGCTCGGCGCGTCCATCCGCATCCCACGTTGCGAGAGACGTTGACTCGCGTGAGATGAGAATCGCAATCCCTGCTGGTGCGTAAGGCATTCGTCAAAGGTCTTCCCTTCGGCATTTTTTGGCGCTGGAACCGCACTGATTCCAGGCTGCGTCTGGATCGTGCCCGGCGGCGCTCCGGCATGGCCCAGCGCGCCCGCGCCGAGCATGTCAAAGGGCGTCATCGGCGTTTGTATGGAATCAAGAGGCAAGGCCATTCCCTTCCTCATTCGCCCGCTGAGCGAGAACCGATAGAACTTGAGCCATATCCACACGCTGCCCGTTCACTTCGAGAACCGGCGCGCCATTTTCAAAGGTCACCCCATCCACCGCACCACGGAGAAAGACCGGGTACTGAGCGGAATTGCCCGTACCGTCGACTTGGCTCTCCACGCTGATCTTGTACTCACCGCTCGCGATCTGCTGCCCCGCCTCGTTGACGCCCACGAAGGTAAACTCATGCTTGCCGCCTTCGGCCAGGTCCATCGTGTTCGTTGCGACGACACGGCCGGAAGGTGTCATCACCTTCACCACCGCCTTGCCCGCATTGGCCAGGAAGCTGAAATCGACCGGTTGACCCTGTCTGAAGCTGAAACTCTCCACCTCGGACATCACATCTTTGCCGATCATCGAAAGCGCTTGCGCGTTCAGAGAACCGTTCTGCGCGGCGAGAAGATTCCTGAGCAAATCGGTCTGCTGCTCTTGCTGTTCGAGGCTCGAGAATGTGGCCAGTTCGGCGACAAACTCCTGGTTCTCGGTGGGATTCATCGGATCCTGATTCTGGAGCTGGGCCACCAGGAGCTTCAAAAAATCGTCCCGGGACACGGCATTGTTATCGGTCATCGCACCCAGGCCAGAAGGAGACGCTTGTAATGCCTCGATGGAAGATGTGGTGCTGCCTATGCTCATGGTCGTGCTCCTATGCGGGTGATTCGTCCGCTGTCGTGTCGGCAAATGAGAACGGAGCCGGATTCGGATTCTGACGCCGTTGGGATTCGTTTGGATCGCCTTCGCCCTCACGTCGAGCTTGACGGCGTTCTTGATCCGCCTGCCGTTCCTGGTTGGCTTGTTCGCGTTGATACCCACCCCGTTCGGCCGTCTCTTTCGAGACCGCGACACGGTCCACACGGATACCGCTTTCCTCCAGGGTTGCGCGCAGTTGCGATGCGTTGCGCTCCAAGAGCGCCCGCGTCTCGGGCTCGCTCGCCCACAGCCGCGCGGAGAGTACGCCTTCGTCTAACACCAGGCGAACATCCACTTGGCCGAGATGCTCGGGCGTCAGGCGGATGGTCACGTGGCTGCGGCTTTCGCCGATCTGCGCGCTCACACCCCGAACGATCTGCTGGGAAATCTGCTCGTAACGAGCGATCGTCTCTTTCATTGTCGTACCACCGGCCGTCGACGCGGTGGACGCGGTTGACGTTGCGGAGGTCATCCGGTCCGAGCCGTTCGTCATGTTTCGGCTCGTATCCACGGTTTGCCGGGCGGTTTGCCCTTCCGTGTCGGGTTTTGCCGCAGGGAGTTCGGCCGCGGACCGTTCCGATGCGGTTTTCTCGGCCGCGCGCGGTGGAAGCCCGCTCTTGTCCCGATGCGTTTCCTTCACAAAATCTCGTTCCGCTTGGGAGAGTTCGGTAAGCGAACCTTTCGCGCTATCGGCCTTCGCGGCGTCGCCCTGCAAATACGCTCTCAAATCCTGGGCCTGAGCGTCTTGGCGCGGGCGATCTTGGTTCTGAGATTGGCCACGTCCGGAAGATGTTTCGGAGTTCTCCGCCAGAACCTCCACCGAGACCGTCTGCCCGTTCACAGAAACCTGTGTGCCGGAACTCGTGGCGGATGCGGCAGCCGGATTCGCGGGAGCCGTGTTGGCCGAAGCGGCCGGTGTCCGGCTGACATGGAGTACGAGTTTGGCGTCCTGTTTTCGTAACGATTCAGGAAGTTCTTCCGGGGGGACTCGCAGATAGACCTCATCCTGCGCCTTCCCCTCCACAGCCCGTGTCGAAACGGCTGCGGCGTTCGCCACCGAACTCGTAGCGGCCTTGGGGGCCGTAGGAGGCGCATCGGTGGATGCCGGATCCCGTTTGGTTGCGCCTGCAGGTGTCTTTTCGGTTCCTTCGGCTTCCGTCGTCACTTGCCGTGCGGCGGCGGTCAAACCGTCTCTTGCTGTTGGATTGTTCTGTGTTTCGGGTTGGCCGGGTGTACGGACCGGCTTCTGCGCCGTTCCCTGTTCGGTGCTGGCGGTGGCCGGTTGTCCATCATCCATCGGCGGGCCTGCTGACGTTGCGGCCAGGGGAGCCCCGGGTAAAGAAACGGCCACATACTCTCCGCCCTCAGGCGCTGGCGCGTTCTCGAGTGGAACGTTGGCAACGGTTTCAGAAGAGACCGCGACCGCTTGGTTGGCGGGGGTCTCCGAGGTATTCGTGATGGGAATCTCGACAAGACCTTCCGCTGAAGCCGTTACTGGAATCGTGGAGGAAACATCGCCCGAAACGGCGATGGGAATCTCGGTCGGGGCTGTCGAAGGTGCGGCGATAGGGACCAAAACGGGTTGTTCCGTAGAGGCCGCAACCGGAATCGAAATCGGAGTCGAAACATCGCCCGAAATGGCGATGGGAATCTCAGTCAGGGTTTCCGGAGGTACGGAGACAGGAATAAGAACGGATTGTCCCGTGGTCTGTTCTGTCGAGACCGTGACCGGAATCTCGGTCAGAGCGTCCGGAGGTACGGAGATAGGAATCGTAATGGAGTTGGGGTCGAGAATCGGTTTGCCGGTTTCGACCGTCGCGTCGGTTGCCAGTACAGCCGCTGAGTCGGCAGGGACTTGTTTAGCGTTCAGCCCATCGGCATCGAGCCGGGCCAGCACTGCCGCGAGAAGTTGAGCGGAGATCAATAGTTGACCGCGTTCATCCACGGCAAAGAGCGGTTGCTCTCCAGTCTCGGAAATATCGGCCGCGCCCACGGCTTGCAGGAGCGGCGTCGCTTCGGCCGCCTGACCGTCCAACACTTCCAAGGTTATGCCGTTGGCCGGGAAGAGTATCTGCGGAGGGACGTCTTCGATCCCGCGTAGCGGGGCGATCGAGACGACGTTCCCGCCGAGCGAGGCGTCTTTACCGTTCGTCTGCCCGGCGGCCGCATCGGTCTGGGCTGACTGAAGTCGAGCCAAAACCGCTTCGAAACCGCCGAGTACCGACACACTCCCTTCTTCAACTCCGGGAACGGCTGGTCCGATTGGCGAGGGGGAGTTCGATCCTGCCGGAGCAACGTTGCCAGGGGCAGCGGGCGGGAGCGGGACAAATGCAGTTGCGGTCATTCCTTGGGCATCCTAATCCAGTGTTAGAGGAGACTCCGTCCCCTCTCCTTCCGGCCATGCCGGAGGGAAGTCATTGACTTACGAGCAACCCGAGTGCCAGACCGGCTTATTTGCTCAAGGATTGCCCTTAGGTGCCGATAATCCGGTCATTTAGGATTCTTCAGGACAACTGGACCGGGGGCTTCGGGACCGCCTACACTCGGCAAGAGTGGCCCTCGGGGGGGCAAGGATCACCTACCTCGGGGAGAGAACGGCATTTGTCAGGAGGGGTTAGAACAATGGAACAAATCTTGGTGAGAGACCTCGATATCGAAGCCTGCCACGGGTGCGGGCTGGGAGAGCGTGAGACTCCCCAGTCGTTCCGCGTCCAGGTCACGGTGGACCTCTTCCCCAGGGAATCCACAGAGGACACCATCGAGAACACGCTCAACTACCTGGATGTGATCGAAATCTGCCGTGACGTGATGACCGGGCCTCCGCGCCATCTTCTCGAGACCCTCAGCGGGGAGATCGCCGACCGGATCTTGGCCCTTGGAGGGGCCGCCGGTATCGAGATCGAAATCGAAAAGCGTCAGCCGCCGATCCCGGGCTTTTCCGGCCACGTGGGCGTGCGCCTCTTCCGCGAAGCGCTGTAACCATGTGTGGACGCTACACACTCATAAGCGACCTGAAGATGATTCAGGCCCGGTACGGGTTCGAGATCGTCTCTCCGCGGCCGGAACCGCGTTCCATCATCGCATGCCGGTCATCCTCTCTCCCGACGCCGGTGAAGTCTGGCTCGATCCCAAGACCGACCTGGAGACGCTCTTGCGGCTGCTCGTTCCCTGCGCCCCTGAGTGGCTGGACGCCTACGACGTCTCGACCCTGGTCAACTCACCGAAAAACGACAGCCCCGAGTGCATCGAACCGGTGGAGTAGGGGGAATTCAGCATGACCCGGGCGCAGAATGTGTAACATAGACATTTACACGTGTCGCATTTCATGTTACACTTCAGGATGATTCGAAGTTTCCGGCACAAAGGTCTACTCGATCTCTTTATGACGGGCCATACCGCAAGGGTAGACCGAACCTTACATGCCAGGATACTTCGACGATTGGATGTCCTCGATCAAGCTCTGAGACTGGAGAACTTGAGAATTCCAGGGTTTGGCTTTCACAGTCTCCGGGGCAAGCCCAAGCGGCACAGTATCCATGTCAACGGCCCGTGGTGCATCACCTTCGAATGGCAGGAAGGTGAAGCCCTCCGCGTCGATCTTGTGCAGTATCATTAGAAACAGGAACGGAGCAGATCATGCCCAGGGAATACACGGTCAAAGCAAGGCCTTCCCGGTGTCCGACCCATCCCGGGGAAATCCTCCGGGAGGATACGCTCCCCGCTCTCGGAATCACCGTTAGCGAAGCCGCCAGACAACTCCGGGTCTCTCGCCAGACACTCCACAGAATCATGGCCGGTACGCACAGCGTGACCCCGGATACGGCTGTCCGGCTGGGGAAGTTCTGTGGCAACGGTCCAGAATTGTGGTTGAAAATGCAGCAGCGTTACGACCTGTGGAACGCCGAAAAGAGGCTTGTAGAAGAACTCGAGTTGATTCCCACCGCTTCCGCAAAACCGTGACGCCCGGTCCCCTAACGGCCACTCAGTGGCTACCTTCCGAGATCACGCGCCTCAGCCCGCCCACAACGGAGGGGTCGTACACGCGGCCGGAGAGCCGTTCGAGAATCTGCAGCGCCCGCTGAGGCGTCCGCTTCCGGGTCCTCCGGCCCGATGCATCCACCAACGAAACGTATGCTTCCGCGACAAGAACGATCCGTGAGCCCAAAGGGATCTTCTCCCCGATGAGCCCGTCGGGAACCCCGCGCCCATCCCATGTCTCGCGCATGTGATAGACCGTCTCGGCTACTCGTTCGCTCAGTTTGAGCCGCATCGCCAGGGTTCGGCTGAAGGCCAGATCTTCACGAGTCAGCTCCCTCACGGTAAATCGGTCGCCATCGCCCAAACGCAACAGAAGCCCCGCATTACCGACGAGGGCTGCGTACGTGATGTCGCGCTCCGCCTCCGAGTCGTCCATAAACTGCTGCGCCAGTTTTCCCGCCAATCGCCCGACACGTGTGGTCATGCCGACATGCGCGGGATCGTGCGAATCGAGCAGGTTGGACATGCTCTCCAGCGTCCGGTAGGTGATGTCTCGCTCTTCCTCATGAATCTGCGCGTTCTGCACGGCAATGAGAGCTTGCTCGGCAAAGGTCATCAGGATTTCACGGTCCCCCGGGGCAAAAACACCCTCCTGGCGGGAAACCGTCAGCACGGCTCGGACGTCCTCTTCGATCAACGGCACTGCCAGGTAGCTAACATCGGGATACTCCAGGCCGTCGTCGTCCCAGATCGGCGACTTTTCTTGCTGGGGACAGTAGATGACGGGATTGAAGTTCTCGGCAACCCATCCCTGCAGACCCTCTCCTCGCGCAACGCTCTTCATTCCAGTCTCGCCCTCTTTCAGACCGGTGTTGACCCGGGGAATCAAACGCTCCCCACTGGCGCTCATCAGCAGCAGCGAGCATTTCTTGACACGCATCAGTTGCGAGGCGAGTTGGACGATTCGGGGCAAGAGCTGATCGAGATCGCGGGAGACGGCCATGAGCCGATGCACGGTATGGATCGTCGTCAAGGCCAACTGCCGTTGGTTCATACGCAAGAAAATCGTGGCGTTATCGAGAGCGGTGGCCGACCCCAGAGCCACGAGGTCCAGCAATCGCCGACGGCCGTGGGTCATCTCGGGAATCGGACCGGGGAAGAACAGTCCGCCCACAAACTGTTCGTTCCGAACAAACGGAATCATACAGACTTGACCGTTACACGAGTCACGGTCCGCATCACCCTTATCGCCTTCATCACTCGCCGCAAGGTCACAGAGGCCACGGAACCAGAGACCCAAGGGGTCGTCGTCGTCAAGGACATTCGCCCCCTCCTGCAGACGTCGAAATCGTGTGGAGTAATCGTACCGCGAAACGCCGACTGGAGGCGCGTCTTCCGGGCGGCGTCCGAAACCGGCCAGGTAGGCGGAGCGAAAATCGCCGTCGTCGTCCACCAGAACGATGGCCCCTTGTTTGCGCTCGACCGTACGAAGCAGTTCTTCGGAGACCCGCTCGAGGAGAAGATCCAGATCCAGCACAGAGATCGTTTCGGACCAGATACTATGGACCAGTTCCAGGTCGTCGTTATCTTCGAGGTAGTTGCCCAGCAGTTCGAGATAGCCGCGGACTAACCGCAGGACGTCGAGGAGAATTCCCCGGTCCGCCTCGGGCACATGGCACACCCCGATCCCCCCCACAAACTGCCCACGGAAGAAGAACGGCGCGATACCCTGCACATATCCCTGGCAGCATTCGCAGAGCGGCATTTCCCCGTTTCGGCTGAGCCGCTCTTGAAGTGCGCGCGAACGATCGCTGTGTTGGGTCGACGAGGACTCGTCGTTCTCATACTCTGAACAGAAGGCCATCTCATCGCCGGAGGGAAAAGGAAGCCGGCCAACGGTGGGATCGGTAATCCACCACACCGCCTCGGGCATAAGCGCGCGCAAACTGCCGTACAACGCCTGGATGTGGGGGTTCAGAACGATGTCCGTAAAACGGACGTAAAAACCGGATGCTTCGTGCGTCATGCTGATGCCGGTTCTGCAAGCGCCGTGCGCAACCGCTCCTTCAGCTGTGTCAGTATCCCTCTATCGGTTACTTTACACCCTTTGGAGTCCGTCAAATAGAAGACGTCCACCACGCGGTCGCCTTCGGTGATCAGGTTGGCGTAATGAATCGACAGTTGCATCTCGGAAAAGACTTCGGTAATGGCCAACAAGAGACCGGGGCGGTCCACGGTTCGGATATCCACAACGTTATGAGCGGCCGAGAGTTCGTTGTAGACGGTGACCTGAGTATCGTACCGGCCCCAGTAGGTCGCTTGCCGTCCCAGGGGGCGCGGCAGGCGTGGCGGATCGCCCTCCGTCTCGAGCAACGAGCGGATACGGTCGCGGAGAATCTGGCGTCCTCCCCTCGCGTCCCGAACCGGAGAGACCTGGTCGGATATCACCAGCTCGTTGCAGACCACGCCGTCGGATCGCGTGTTCAGGTACGCTCGCTCAATCGAGAAGTTCTCCAGCAGCATGGCCATACAGAGCCGAAGAAACAGCCCCACGCGGTCCTTGGTGACGACAATCACCCGCTGGTACGCAGGATTCACGTGGTCGCGGAAATCGATGGCCGGGCTCTTTCCGTCAAAACTCTGGATCAGTTCGATATGCGCGGCGATCGTCTCGACATCGTGACGGTAGGGATAGTCGCGCGGCAGCTGTTCGAGGTGTTCCCGGAGGACCTCGGGCGCGAAACGCTCGCCTAGCGCCTCTTCCGCACGTTTGACCCGCCGGGCCATCACCTCATCCGGTCGGGTCCGTTCACCTGAGGGATCGTCCAACACACGCCGCGTCCCGGTATAGAGCTGCCACAGCAGGTGGTTCTTCCAGGCCGACATCATATCCGGCCGAACGGCGCAGACATCCACATGCGTCAGGAGATAGAGCATCACCAGCCGTTCCGTCGATTCCATAAACTCGGCGAACTCGGCGCAGACATGCGGATCGCTTACATCCTGCCGTTGCGAAGAGTGGCTCATGACCAGGTGGTTCTTCACCAAAAACACCAGCGATTCGATCGAGGATTCAGAAAACCGAAGTCGACGGGCGATCTTTTCGCCCAGTTCGGCTCCCACCTCGTGGTGACCGCGATTGTATCCCTTCCCTATGTCGTGGGTAAAAACCAGCAATCGCATCAGAGCCCGGTCCGCGAGACCCTCGTACAGCCCCAGCCGCTCCTTGCTGAAATCGGTCTCCTGCTCGCCGAACGTCTCCAAATACCCCAAGGCCAGCAACGTATGTTCGTCAACGGTGTAGCGGTGGAGAAGGTCGTGGCGCACCAACGAGCGGATATGCTCCCACTCGGGAAAGACCCGCTGCAAAACGCCCAGCTGATCCATCGCCCGCAATGCCGGAGCGATAGGCGCATCGAGTTCCAGGAGGGATCGCACAGCCCGGATCGCTCGCGAACTCTTCATCAAGCGGGCGTCGATCAGCCCGCGATTATCGGTCACGGCGCGTTCGGCCTCATGCGAGAGGCGACTCCCCGTACGGGCGGAGTGCACAAAGAGTTCCAGGCAGCGGGACGGATCGTTCTCGAAGAAATGGAGATCGTCCGGAATGCACAGTTCATCGCCGCGTGTATAGAAACCGTCCGCCAGCGCCTGCTTGCGTTCGCGCAGCATCCACGTCCACCAGCGCGGCTTGAGTCGGCAGCGGTCGGTGACCGTATCCGCAAAGTTCCGCACCACAGAAGCCGCGGCATAGTAATCCCGCATCATGCGCTCTTCCGCCAGGCCGCGGTCATTGTCCCGATAGCCCAGTTCCGCGGCCAGTTGCTGCTGGATATCCATGCGCATGAGATCGCTATTGCCCTGCACCATCCAATGCAGACGGCAGCGGAACCGAAACAGACGATCGAGCGCGTCGTTCAAGCGGCGTTCGTCGCGCGTGCCGATATACCCCACATGGACCAGGAGGGGCACGCTCATCTTCCGGCCTTCGCGGATGGAGGCGAGCCAGATGCCCTGGTGGTAGTCCCGCAACCCCCCGGGACTCTCTTTCAAATCGGGTTCTTGGACATTGATCGAATTGCCGAAGGAGGCCAGACGATCGTTACGCTCCGCGATCTTCCGATCCAGATACTTCCGGGCGCGTTTCTTGACCTGTTTCCCAATCGCCGGAACGAATCGTTCGGCGAGGTCGCGAGAGCCGTACAGAAACCGCGATTCCAGCATCGCCGTCTGGCTTTCCATATCCTCATCCGTGAACTGTAGAGCGCCTTCCAAACTGCGCACGCTGGCCCCTAGCGGCAGCCGGGCGTCAAAGAAGAGATGGGAGAATTTCGTGAACGCCTCGGCTAGACGTGAATCCAACCCCGCTTCGTGGAGCAGCATCAGGTCGACATCCGAGCCCGGAGCCATCTCCCGCCGCCCATAGCCACCGAGCGCCATCAGGGCGCAGTGAGTCGTTTCCTTGGGGTCGAACTCCTCGTTCGCGCACATTTCACGGAACCACCCGATCACCAAATCATCGGTGGCGTCGCTGATTTCGCGCAGAACGTCCGTTCCGTCGTGTTCGGAACCGCGATTGGCCTTCAGATCTTCCATCACTGATCGATAGGCCGAAAGTGCGGGGGAAACCGGTGCGACAACTGAGAGATCACTCATGAGATATCCAGATTCCGTCTCAGGCGCGTCTCGTGGAGACGGCCAGCGAGAACTCGCGGGCGGCCACGCCGGGCAGAGAAACTCGGTTCACTTTCTAATCGAGCGTGTCCACATAGTGGATAGCGTTGATGGCGGCGGCGGCACCGTCTCCCGCCGATTGAACCAACTGGCGGACCGTGCCCACACGGCAGTCTCCGCAAGCGTAGAGCCCAGGCACCGAAGAGCGCATGGTTGGGTCCACAACAACCAAGTTATGCTCATCCATATCGACTAACCCCTTCACGAGATGCGTGTTGGGGATATGACCCACGAAAACAAAGATGCCGGGAACTTCGAATGTCGAGCTCTCCTCGGTCTTGACGTTCTTCAGTTGTAGCCGCTCGACGGTTTGACCGCCTTCGATAGCGGTGACAACGGTGTCCCACAGAAACTCGATCTTCTCGTTCTTGAACGCCCTGTCCTGGGCGATGGCGCTGGCCCGGAGTTTGTCGCGCCGATGGATCAACGTCACCTTTGAAGCGAATTTGGTCAGAAAGACCGCCTCCTCCACCGCAGCGTCGCCCCCCCCGACAACCGCGATCGGCTTATCCCGGAAGAACGCGCCGTCACACGTGGCGCAGTAAGAGACGCCTCGCCCGGTGTATTCTTTTTCGCCGGGAACGCCCAAACGGCGGTAGTCGGCCCCGGCCGCGAGAACCAACGAACGCCCCTCGAAGCTCTTGCCGGGTCCGATCAACTTGAAGACACCATCTTCATGCTTGACCTCGGCGATCTCGGCATACTCGATCTTTGCGCCGAAGCGCTCCGCCTGCTCCAGGAATAAGTCCGCCAGTTGGGGACCGCTCACGCCCTTCGGAAAGCCCGGGTAGTTCTCCACATCGTCGGTCAACGATATCTGCCCACCCAACGTCCCCCGCTCGACAACGACGGTCTCCATGTTGCCTCTCGCCGCATACAGGGCGGCCGTGAGTCCGGCCGGACCTCCACCCAAGATCAAAACATCAACCATAATTACCATTCCTCCGAGGCGCTCACCCAATGGTTGGCTCCGCGCGAGATCGAGCTTCTTTCAGGGATTCCGTACGTGAACGCGCGAAGCGCCCACGGGGAGAGCCACCCAACCGTCTTCCCGTTGGACCGTTATTTTCGAGAAAGACTCCGCATATCCCTGGCAGGCTACCCACCCTGAACGGCGCGGGTCAAGCGATGCGCATCCTATTTGGGGACGTGAAGACACAATGCCGATACAGAGACCGCTTGCGGGTAGCCAAGCTTGACCGGTATCCGTTAACCTTCAACATCGCTTGGAACCATGGAGAGGCGTTTTTGACCGAAACGCAGCCGAAACGCAGCCGAAATGCCTACGGGGCCCCGGTGGGGAATGCCCCATGATCGGGAGACCGCATCCTGGGAGATGCTAGAGACGATGAGAAGAGACCCAGTCCAACCGCGCACCCGCCGTTCCGCCACGACGGCTGAAAACATATCCCCATCCCGCATGCTCCACGGAGCACTCGGCTTACTGCTCCTAGCCGCCGGTTGCTCGCGGGAGGCTGAGAGACCGGTTCATCGACTCCCTTCTCTGCCTGGAGAGCACGTCATCGCCACCTACGGGGACGGCGGCAAGGTCACTGTGGCGGAGTTGGTCAATCACGTCATGGAAACGGGTTCCGGTCCCACTCCACTCCTTTATCTACTGCAACTCAGGGACGCCCCGGTCTCCGAGAGTTCAACTGCGATCCCCGGGATGTCAACCCTCACCAAGACCCCGGAGCAATGGATCGAGCAGCAGACCGATGCCATCGTCCTGCACCGCATCATCGCTGCAAAGGCGCGGGAGAAAGAACTGGATCGAGGAGAGGAATACGATATCTTCATGCAGGATTGGCTGCAGCTGACGCTGGCCCAACGCCTCCAATATGAAGCCATCCTCACTGAGATCGCCTTTACGGAAGAAGAGATCCGGGAGTATTACGAGGGCAATCAATCCGAGTTCGTCGTCCATGCACGGATGAAACTCCAAGGCATCTACGCCAAGAAGGATATCCACGGCGAACAAGGAGCCCGGGAACGGATTGAAACCGCGCGACAGCGGATCCTCACGGGGGAAGAGTTCGCCACCGTAGCCAGCGAACTCTCGGATGCGGATCCGGGCTTGCGCGGAAAAACACAGACCGAACTCAAGGAGACGGAACTCCCCTCAGCGATCGTGGGGGCCGTCCTCGATGTTCCCAAGGGATCGGTCACCAGAATCGTCGAACTCCCAGAGATATTCGTCATCTACCGAGCGGAAAAACTGGTGCCACGCTCTGAAAGACCACTGAATGAAGCCACGCGAGGGATCGTCAGGAAGAAACTCTACGATGAACGCTATGGCCGCCTGGAGAAAATACTATTCGCCAAGTTGCAGGAAAAGCATCAACCGATCTATCGCCCCGAATGGCTCGAGCAAGTTCCGGACAAAGAGAATTACGATGAGCCGATTCTCGCGGTCGGTGACGCGTACGTACGGAGTTTTAGAGATTTCTACGTGCGCGCCGAAAGACTCGGACGAAACTCCACCCCCAGCAAGTTGCAGTACCTCGAGTTTCTCGCCGGCCGCAGCCTGGCCTATGCGGAAGCCCTCGATAGAGGCTGGACGGAAGAGACGGTAGAAGCGCGTCTCATCCCACATCGAGACACGAACCTCTATCAACTCTATGTCCACAGTCTGCTCGACGACAGCACCGTTTCGGATGACGCAATTCGGGGGTTTTATGAAGAGAACAAAGAAATCTTCTTGACCGACCGGGAGATGTTCGTCTACAACATCTTCATCCCCGCCACAGTCACCCCGGAAATGGAGAGCCTTCAGATCAACAAGGCAGTCAAAAAAGCTGCGGGGCAAGCCACCTACGTCCTGAATCTGGCCCGGCAAGGCCAACCGTTCCCACTCTTGGCCAAGAAGTACTCCCGAGATCCGCTCACCGTGAACTCGGAATTCGGGATGGGTAACCGCGTGACCTATCGCGAAGTCCTACCCGCCTACCTCCCTCATTTCAATGACCAACTGCCCAAGATGACCGTGGGGCAGATCGGCCACGTTGTATTCGTCGCCAACCACACCACGCGACGATATGGCGCGGAGATCTTTTACCTCGCGGGAGAGAAGCCCTCGCGGCAGCTGGCCTTCGAAGAGACGCTCGCGCAACGGAAAGCGAGAATGCTGCTGCTCGCACAGCAACAGCAGGAGGTCGAGCGCAAGCTAAACGCGGACACCCTAAGCGCGGCCAATATCCAAATCGACATGGAGAGCGCCGCGACGCTCGTCAAAGACCTGCAGGCCTGCGCCGTCGACCCCGTCTTGGCGATCGGCCTCTGGAAATACGCGAAACCGTAAGGGGGCACACTCCGCCTCTACCGCAAACAAGAAGCCTGTACCCAACTCATTCATCTAGAGTTACAGAAACTCCAGAACAGTTCTCCGCTGTCGTCGTCCAGAACCTCAGCCGTTTCGCCTCGTTACTGCGCGCTCGTGGCCAACGCCGTAACACCCGGCGGCACGCGGGTAAATTTCGCGCCGCTTCACAAAAAAAACAAAAAGATCTAAACATCCGTCCC
>CAYTDF010000006.1:19669-25510 GCA_964436365.1 uncultured bacterium
GACAGACAGTCTAGAACGAGGACAGAACGATGATCCCGACACAGCAATCAAACGAACAAGAAAAGAGCGGCCTGGGACCCAAACGGACTCCCCGCAGAAGGCAACGCGAAGCCAGCCGTGAAGATATCTACAAACGAATCATGGAATCACTACAGCGCGAACAGAGCGCCGTTCAGTGGACACCCCCAACACGGGAGATCGTCTGGCTGGGTTGAGAAACACTGGGCTAAGAGACGGAGTGCTTCCTGTGAGAACTTCACGAGAACAACCGGTACGCAGCACCGGCCCCCACGCCGGGCCTTCCGGCAGCGAACTTCACAGCAGCGTCGCGGCGAACTTGTCACCCAAGCCGTGCTTCGCCACCCGCGAGCCGGACGCCTCCTGCAGCACCCAACGTCCCAGAGCGGCGATAGCCTCGTGTACGCCGGGGGACTTGAAAGGGTCCGTCATCGGATCCAACCGGATGGACAATCGGCTATCGGTCTGCTTGAGCCGAATGTAGAAATGTTGCGAGCCTCGCGACCCACCGCTTCCCTTCTCCACGGCGACCGTATCGATAATCCACTCATCACCCTCGGTTGAGACAAACCG
The DNA here is from genome assembly GCA_964436365.1 of uncultured bacterium. Taxonomy (GTDB): domain Bacteria; phylum Hinthialibacterota; class Hinthialibacteria; order Hinthialibacterales; genus CAYTDF01. The sequence goes on from CAYTDF010000006.1 coordinate 20,261, forward strand.
CGGCCCGTACTTCACAACCGCAATCGAGGCATCCGGTTGAGGATCGAAAGATTCCTCCAACGCCTCCAGCGATACAACTCCTTCAAGATTCACGTAAGGCATGATCGATCACCTATCCCGCGTGCATACGGCGGCCCTTACTCATCAAGACTCAACATCGTCTTCCCGTTCATCTGTTCCGGGATCGGCTCGCCCATCGCGTCGAGAATTGTGGGCGCTACATCCATAATATCGTAATCGCCGACATCGGCACGCGGCCGCACGCTCGGGCCCCGGGCGAGGATGACACCGTGATGGTCGTGGTTGGCGTCGTCCGGCCCCGTGTCGTTCTCGAAAATGAAGACGCTCTCGCCACCCACTTGCCCCGCCGACCGCCAACTCAAATCGCCGAAATAAACGATCAAGTCGGGCGCGATCCCGTTCACCTCTCGATAGACATCTTCCGGACGCAAGGCGCGCGTGCCCATCGGCTTCCCCTCGTGATCGAGCATCGACTCGAACCGGTCGATCAGGTCGCGCCGGAACGGCTCAACCTCGGCGGGGGGAATCGTGCCCTCCGGCTCGCGGCCCAACACATTGAAAAAGATACGGCTGTAGTAACCACCCTCGCCCCAAGCTTTGGTCTTGCTCCAATCGACCATATCGGTGCTGAAACGCGTGGGGGCGGTCGGTTTCTCTTTGAAGGTCAATAGCCCTTCGGCTTCCAACCATTCGTTGACACACAGCGCCCCGGTCATGGGCTTCGCACCGTGGTCGGAAACCAGCAAGACCGTGTCGTCATCCCGTAACCGTTCCAGCAGACGGGCGATCAGACCGTCGAGATGAACGTAGTAGTCATGGATCGCGTTCTCAAACCGGTGGCCCGGCTCGTACAGACGGTGCGACAAATCCATAAAGCGCCAAAATCCGTGGTGGATCCGGTCCGTGCCCATCTCGACAAACATGAAGAACGACCAGGGCTCCTCAGTCATCAACCCCTCGACTGCCCGAAACCTCGCATCGGTCATCGCGTAAATGTCGCTCAACAAACGCTCTTTGTCATCCGTGCGGAAGTCGCTGACATCGACGATATAATCGCCACCCGCCAACCGGTTCAACAATTCCAACTTGCCCGGGGGATGAATGAACCCTCGACCTTTGTCTGGCGACAGAAATCCGGCGCAGATCAGCCCTTGCGACAGACGGGGCACGGGAAACGTCTGCGGGACCCCGATCGCAACCGGATACCGGCCTCGCTCGGCTAAAATATCCCACACCCGCGGCTTCTTCACCGCCAAACCCGTTGCGACGAAAAGTTTGTCGTAGCTGCTGTCCTTACGGTTGCGGAAACCGTAAAACCCCAACTGACCCGGATCCTGTGAGCTCATCATGCACGACCAGGCGGGAACCGTGATCGGCGGGTCGGTACTGCGCAGCCGTCCGCGAATCCCGCCCCCGGCAAGGGCGCGCAGCGTCGGCAGGTCATCCCACCATCGCTCGAAGATGAGGTGGGGATCCAGACAATCGAGACCGATAACAAAGACGCGTGGTTTCATGACCCTAAGGGTACCCATCTTTCGAGGCTGTCCACAATCCTGGTAAGGCGCAAATGCACCATCCGCCGATGAGGAAGAAAGATGGTACACTCTTGCGGTTCACTTTCATTGGCTATGCGCAAACTCGATGCGCAACAGAAGGAGTTTCCAATGCGTACACACCTATCAAGAGCGTCTCTCGATAGCTCTTTCCATCAGCGCGCACGAAGTGCCCGCGAAGTTCGGGCGTTCAGCGTCTTCCAATCGGAAAGAACTTTGGGGAGATACTATGGATGGTTCACACCGCTCGCCCTGGCCATTCTCATCGTCGCCAACCCGCTGAGTGCCGACGCGCAGCGATCCCTAAGAGGCAGCCTCTCCGGCATTCAGCTACCCCAGGTCGCCGATAGCGATGAACACCTCCAGAACTACTGGATGAACCTCGCCAACTACACTCTGGGCGGTGCCAACACCGTCGTCTTCCCGATCCCGGTAACCGATGTTGAGGGTAACCCCACCTTCTCCCCGGACGGCAAAACCCTAAACAAGGAAACCAAGGAGCGTCTCAAGAAGGCGTGTGAGATCATCCCTTTCAAGAGCATGTACGCTGTGATCCGGGTCTTCGACGACCAACCCGGAGCGGTGCTGAAAAACCGTAAGGCCTACCTGGCCGCCGCCAAGACCGTGGCCAAGGCGATCGGCAAATCAGACAACCTCATCCTGCAAATCGCCCCGCCCGCCCCATCGGTGGCGTGGTTGAAATCCATTCCCTATCGCATGGCGAAACCCAGTGCACTGGCGGCGCTGGCCAAGGCGATCCATGAGGTCAATCCCAAAATCAAAGTCGCTGCGGGAGCGCGCGGACCGCGAACGATCGGCAGACTGATCGAAAATCCCGAAATCGACATCATCATCGCCCACAACTACGCCACCCTCGATGCCGCGTACAAACACGGTAAAGCCAAGCAGTTCAAGCCCGTCTTCGATTTCAGTTCCTATGGCGGAGGCGGCTGGGCGGCCAATCGGCAAGGCGACACCCTGCAAGGTGTCTGGCGTTCCACGCCAAACGAGATCACCCCGGAGATCAAAGGGTTCGAAGCGGCGATCCGGTACGCAAACAAGAACAGCGGCGTCCATTTCATGCCATCCTTCCCCTCCTGGATGAATGGGACAAGCCGAGGCCGTTGGTACGAGGACGAGTTTGAAGTCGGAGGTCAGGGCGTCCCCGGAGACCCCGGCATTCGCTGGTACTTCGACCGGTTGACCGCAAGCATGCTCCCCAAGGAGGAAGTCCAGGCCGTCAAGAACGGATACACACTGGACGGCTCCTGGATATCCAAAGCCGAGCGCGACCAAGGCTTCGAGCCGCTCTACGACCAGAAAACACTCACCGGATGGACCATGGTCGGAGCGTCGAAAGTCCCTTGGAGAACCGACAACAAGATGCTGACCGGACCGAAAGATACCGGAACCTGGATCCGATCCTGGAAACGGTTCAAAGACTTCAACCTGCGGCTCGAAGTGAAACTCTCCGAGGGATGCAACAGCGGCATCTTCATTCGCGCCCCCCTCGCCGCCCGTCAATCGCGAAACGGCATGGAATGCCAGCTGCTCGGAGTCCACAAAAAACCGGACAAGAACTCGGCTGGATCGCTCTATGACGGCGAACCCGCGCTGGTGGATGCCTTCAAGGATGCCGGAGAATGGAACGAGTTCGACATCCTCTACGTCGGCCGAAGAATCAAGATCACGCTCAACGGCACAATCATCCACGACCGCGATCTCACCGGCCATCCCATCCTCGGCAACCGCACCTTGGAAGGCTATATCGGACTCCAAGCCCACGGACAGGGCTCCGCCCAATTCCGAAACGTCCGCGTCCTCGAGCTTTAATTCGAGACCGGAGGCGGCATATTCAGTGCGGCCTTTGCTTCGCCACGGGCCTGATACATATCGCCCGCTGAGCACGCCGGGAGTATATGGAAGCGCTGGGGGCGAGACCGGAGGCAGCATATTCAGTGCGGCCTTTGCTTCGCCACAGGCCTGATACATATCGCCCGCTGAGCACGCCGGGAGCGTATGTGAACGCTGGGCGGGGGCCGTGCGCGAATGGGGTTACAGGGAGAAATTCTGTGAGCGATAAAGGGCGAGTGTGGCCGAGTGAAATCAAGCCCCTCCGCGACAAGAAAACCGGGGCGGCCGTCTGGCAAGTCACCGACCACCCGTCGGTCAACCACAACCTCTATTTCCTCACCACGTCGTTCTTGCCCGATGAGAACTCGCTGATTTTCGCGAGTTTCCGCAGTGGGACCCCCAACTTCTTTCGTACCGGATTCCCCGAAGGCTCAATCGTGCAACTAACCGATGCGGACGACATCAACAGTTTCTCAGGTCTCATCTCGAAAGACGGTTCGAGGTTCTTCTTCACGAGAGGATCGAGTCTCGTCGAGTTGTTGTTGGACGATCTTTCCGAACGGGTTCTTGCCGATTTTCCGGGAGGGAATCTGGGGGAAGTGGACCTTTCGCCGGATGGGCGTTGGGCGGTCACAGCGGTCCGCATGGATGGCGAAAACGGGATTGGAATCGCCGCGACCGACGCCGCGACCGACGGCAGTGGCGGCGAGATCGTATACCGGCAGAAGGATACCGTCGTTCATCCGCAGTTTCATCCGACGGATGGTGACACACTCGAGTTCGCGTCGGACCCCGCGCCACGTATGTATCTGCTCCGGCGGGATGGCACGGGAAAACGCTGCCTGCACGAGCACACCAATTACGAGTATGTCGTGCACGAGACCTGGCTTGGCCGTACCGGAGATATGATTTACACCTACTGGCCCCAATCTATCGTGCGCGTACGCATTCCTTCACTTCAGAAGGAGACCGTCGCAAACCTCAATGCCTGGCACATTTCACCGGGAGCGGATGGGGAGTTCATCCTTTGTGACACTCATCTCCCCGATAGGGGCATCCAGCTGGTTGAAACCGCCACAGGCCGGCAAAAAGCGATATGTCTCTCCGAAAGCAGTAACGCGGGAACGCAATGGGCGAAGGGACGCTATGCGGAAAAGGCGGATTTCGAGGAAGCGGCCCGGACCGGTGCATGCGACCTCGAGAGCGCGCGCAACTGGACCGATATGAAGACCGACACCGTGTACGGTCCCCAATGGACTCACCCGCACCCCTCGTTCAGTCCTTCTGAGCGTCTGGCCACTTTCACAAGCGACCGCTCTGGGCACAGTCAGGTCTACGTCGTCGAAATCGACAAGTCGTTCTGATCCCCACTCCGCGTATGAACCGCACTCAGCGGGAGACAGGCGTCAGGCCCGTAGCGAAGCAAGGGGCGCTAGGAATACCCTATCTCCGGTCCCGTATGAACCACGTTCAGCGGGCGACCGACACCAGCCCCGTTGCGAAGCAAGGGCCGCTAGGAATACCTATCTCCGGTCCCGTATGAACCGCGTTCAGCGGGCGACCGACACCAGCCCCGTTGCGAAGCAAGGGGCGCTTCAAGCACACACGCTCGGCCCCGAACTAAATTGTTCGGGAATAGATGTGGTCGACGTGTTCGAGGACGGCTTCGAGGTTGAAGCAGGCTTCGAGGTCTTCGCGTTTGAACTTCTCTTGGACTTGGGGTTCGGCCCAGACTGTTTCGAGGAGTGTCCCGCCTTCGTCCCAGACTTTCATGGCGCAGCGTTGCACGATTGCGTAGGAGTCTTCGCGGGAGAGTTCGTGT
>CAYTDF010000006.1:25520-26668 GCA_964436365.1 uncultured bacterium
AGCACTTTTTGGGAGAAGACCAGTCCACCGGTCATTTCCAGGTTGCTCTTCATGCGTTCGGTATCGACGACCATATCGCGCATGATGTAGGTCATGCGGTCCAGGAGGTAATCGGCGAGGATTGAGGAATCGTTGATGACAACGCGTTCTGCGGACGAGTGGGAGATGTCGCGTTCGTGCCAGAGGGTGACGTTTTCCATCCCGACCAGTGCGTTCGCGCGGAGGATACGGGACAAGCCGCAGATACGTTCGGAGAGATTGGGGTTCTTCTTATGGGGCATGGAGCTGGAGCCTTTTTGCCCCGGTGGGAAAGGTTCTTGAACTTCGCGGATTTCGGTGCGTTGCAGGCCCCGGACTTCGGTGGCCATCTTTTCGAGCGTGCAGCCGATCAGGGCGAGGACGTTCAGGTATTCGGCATGCCGGTCGCGTTGTACGATTTGGTTGGTGACGTTGGCCGCTTCGAGACCGAGGTGGCGGCAGGTGATCTCTTCCACGCGGGGGTCGAGGTTGCTGAAGGTACCGACAGGGCCGGAGAATTTTCCGACAGCGATCCGGGGGCGCAGTTGATCGAGACGCTCTTGGTGGCGTCGTAGTTCTTCGAGGTAGATCAGGAGTTTCAGCCCGAAGGTGGTCGGTTCGGCGTGGACCCCGTGCGAACGGCCGATGCAGACTGTTTCTTTGTGGGTTTCCGACTGCTCGGCGACCTTATCAATCAGGGCTTCGACCCCGTCCTGGATCAGGTCGAGCGACTCGACGAGTTGCAGGGCGGTTGCGGTATCGAGTTTATCGGAGCTGGTGAGCCCCATGTGGATATACCGGGCGCTATCGCCGACGTACTCTTTCACACAGGTCAGAAAGGCGATGGTCTCGTGGTCCAGTGTGGCTTCGAGTTCCCGGATGCGGTCGATATTGAAATCGGCCTTGTCCTCGATCTCGGCCAGCGCTGCATCTGGAATGGCCCCCAGTTCGTGCCAGGCTTTGCAAGCGGCTATTTCGACTTTCAACCAGGTTCGGAACCGGTTCTCTTCAGACCAAATTCTTCCCATTTCCGGCCTTGTGTATCGCTCGATCATCGTAGTCGCCCTCGTTCTTGGTTAGAGTGTTTGCCTGGGGCACGGCCTGTAAGCGCGGGGTAAGAGTTGGCCTAC
>CAYTDF010000007.1:0-24334 GCA_964436365.1 uncultured bacterium
AGCAGCCACGGCCCGCCCGCGCCGCCCGGCCACCCTCCCGGTCAGTGCCCCGCCGCTCCCGGGGGGGGCGGGGGCGGTATTGTCTCGTTCCGCTTTCCGTCGTGCCAAGCGTCTGGCTGGGGGCCCCGCCAGTGCGGTTCCGGAGGAGCGGCGCGGTCCAACAGAATGGCCGCCGTGCTCCGGCCGTCGACAGGCGGTCTCTGTTTGGGGGCCTGTTCCCCTCGAAAGTCGTCTCGAACTGGGGGATCGGTCCGATCCGTCGTCTCCGGGGGCGGAGGCGGTTCGCCGGGATCGTCCGCTCGATTGGTCGCGGATGAAGACTCGGCTTTCTGCGGCGTTTCCCATGCGTTGCGGACCGCCGAGTGAACCGCGCTAAAAATCGCGCTCTCGTGCGCGAAACGGACCTCTTGCTTGGTGGGATGGACATTCACATCCACTTGCCGTGGATCCATATCGAGGAACAGAAAGACGATTGGATAGCGTCGTGGGGGAAGCATGTTGCGGTAGCCGTCCATCAACGCCCGGTGCACCAAGCGGTCGCGGATAAAACGATCGTTCACGAAAATGTGGATCTGCTGTCCGTTGTTCCGGGTCGTGGCCGGACGCGAGATGAATCCGGAGAGACAGACGCTCGGCAGTTCCAGCGAGATTGGCACCAACTCGTCCACGATACTCCCGCCAATCATCTGTTTGATTCGTTGCAGACGGTCGGGGGCGGGCGGCAGTTCTAGCAGGACGCGCCCATTGTGTTCGAGCGTGAAGTGGACCGTTTCGTGGGCCGCCGCCGCCCAGGTCGCCGCGTTCTGGATGTGCTGGAGTTCCGTTGCCGGTTTCTTGAGAAATTTCCGGCGGGCGGGCACTCGTTCGAAGAGGTTTCCCACCGTAACCCGCGTTCCCACCGGCGCGCCGACCTCCTCGATCGTAACCTCGTCGCTCCCGTCGCTGAGCACACAAATCCCGTCCGCGTCCTCGGCCCGGCGCGTCACCAGGTCGAATCCCGAGACGGCGGCAATCGAGGCCAGCGCTTCTCCGCGAAACCCTTTGGTCGTGATGCTGTCGAGATCTTCGGGCGTTTCGATTTTGCTCGTGGCGTGACGCCGCGTGCAGAGTTCGGCGTCTTGCCGATTCATACCCACACCGTCGTCGGTCACGCGGATTCGTTGCAGACCGCCGTTTTCGATCTCGACCCGGATACGGCTGGCCTGGGCGTCCAGGGCGTTATCGATCAACTCCCGGACCACGGCGGCCGGGCGTTCGACGACTTCACCGGCAGCGATCCGATTGGCGACTTCGGCGGGCAGGATACGGATCATGACTCGGCCCGGATCAACAGGCTGACGAACATGGTTGCCAGACCGCCCAGAATCATCGGTGGCGAAACCGTTCCGGCCCAGTTGTCCGCTCGGCTGTTGACGTAGACCAGTAGCAGCAGCCCTAGGACATAGACCGCCAATCCGGCCGCGAACAGAATCCGTTTTCCTTTGTGGCTCATACCCCTCAGTATGCGAAACCCCACCGTTTTTTTCCAGGCCCCCGGCTAGAGCGCCTTACTGGGGAGCCCGGTGGAGCCGGAGCACTTGCCATAGGCCCCCCGGAGTTCTTAGAGTGTTCCATGAGCCTGTCGGAGAACCTACATCTGGCGGTTTGGCACCCGTTCAGATGCTCCAAGTCCCGTGTTCCCGAGTGAAATGGAGCCTGAAGGCTCCATTTTGTATCGAGATGCACGGGTATTCCGACACACTCGCAGATCACGTGAAATCGGGTGGCGATTCGAAGATGAGGACGCTTTTTGTCGGCTTGAGCGGTTACGGATACCCGCATACACGGGTGCGTTGTTACCATTTTGCCCGCGCGGTGGCTGAGGCGCATCCCGAACTCGAGACCGATGTCCTCTCGTTTCTGGATCATCTCTGTCCCGAGCGTAGCGAAGAGGCCATGTATGGCGGGCTGCGGGATCGCGATAAGCGTCGCCTAGTCAAGTTGGCCAAGAAAAGGCTCGCCGGTGAGCGGGAGAGCCTGTTGGTTGTCCAGAAAGCCCATTTCCATGCCGCCGCGCCATACTCGATGCACCGTAAGGGGCGGCTCGCGCGGGGCTATCTCTACGATTGCGACGATTACGATATTCCGCTGCCGAATCTGTTTGGACGGTCGTTCTGGAACCGCTGGTTTTTTGGCGCGGATACGCCGGAGGAGATCACCAAGCGGATTGCAGGCGAGGCGAAGGCTTGCATCGCCGCCAGCCATTGGCTGAAGGATTGGCTCGACCAGTATTCGGAGCATGTCGTCTACATTCCCACCGGAGTTGATACCGAGCGTTTCACGCCGGAAGGCCGCGAAGCGAACGATAAGATCACCTTTCTTTGGAACGGGATCGTCTGGGGCCAACCGATCTTCGACAATGTGGCCATGGCCTTGCGGTGTTTCGAACGGGTCTGTGAGCGGGTCGGCAAAGAGCGGGTCGAGTTGCTGATCGTGGGGCAGGGGACCTTGTGGGACGAAGTACTGACCGAGATCGCTCAGGGAGCGGACGTGCCTGTCCGGTACAAGTGGGCTGTCGCACCCGACAAGATGCCGGATGTCTTACGCGAGGCCGATGTGGGGCTTCTGCCGGTGGTCCGGCCGAAAGATACGTCGCTGACCGAGTGGAGCGCGGCCAAGAGCCCGACCAAGCTGTTCGAGTATATGGCCTCCGGTCTGCCGGTTGTGGGGTCCAATATCGGCGAGGTGACGCACGTGATTACCGACGGGGCCGACGGTTTCCTGATCGACGACGAGGAGGCCTTTGTCGAGCGGATGGTGCAGCTGGTTGAGGATGAAGGTTTACGCAGCCGGTTAGGCGCGGCTGCCCGCAAGACCATCGAGGAGCGCTTCGCGCTCCCGGTCTTAGGCCGTCAGCTGGGCGATTTCATCAAAGAACTCGAGACGTGATCGGCCCACGGGCATCCCTCTCCGCGCCAGCCCTGTTTCAGACACCTCCAAGTGTCATGGGTACTCCCTCACCAGACGGAGACCTAAGTGGTAGAAGCGGTAGTCGGGCGAGTCGATGATACGAAGCGCCGACCGGCAATACAGGGCGTAGCCGCCCCAGTACCCGCCGCGTACGACGCGGGGTCCGGGCATGCTTGATGCGGAGCCCTGTGGATCGACTTGAGGATCACTCCGGTAAGACCCGTACCTGTCCGAGCACCACTCAAAAACGTTCCCGTGCATGTCGTACAAGCCCCAGGGATTCGGAAGCTTCCGGCCCACCTCTTTAGAGCCATCTTGTTCCTCTCCGTAGGTCCTGTTCCCACCCCACCACACGTACTCATCCATCAGGGCGCAGTACGAATTTGAGTCGGAGCACTCCAAAGCATCCCCAAACGAGAAGCGTGTATCCGTCCCCGCACGGCAGGCATACTCCCACTCCGCTTCCGTCGGCAGACGGAACGTCCCAAGCCCCATACCGTTCAACTTCTCAATAAAGGCTTGGCAGTCGTCCCAGGAAACTTGCTCGACCGGATGATTCGGTTTTCCGCCAGAACGAGAAGGATTGCTCCCCATCCCCATCACAGCCTCCCACTGCGCCTGCGTTACCTCGTACTTCCCAAGGTAAAACGGTTGCGTCAGGGTTACTACGTGCTGAGGTCCTTCGCGCGGGTACCGCCCCCGCTCATCGGATGGCGAGCCCATCGTGAACGTCCCCGCCGGTATTTTGACCATTTCCAGGAGCGTCGGGTTGGGGAGGTCAATGGTGATATTTGTGTCCGTCTGTCTGAAAAGAGAGACGATCTCCCCATCAGAAAGGCCGTCCACTGGTGTTGATATGATCTGGTCGACGCAGACAACGGTCGTCCCATCTCCCGCCGAGACAGCCTGAAACGTGGGCACGATGATGTCGTTCTCTGGGTCACAAAACAGCCTCATCGTATTCCAGCCGCCCGTAAACTTCGCCCCATTCGCAAGTAGGTTGGCCATCATCGAGTGATCCGGCAGGTTCATTGCCAGCAAGACCAAACCAACATCCGGCCCCGTGCACCAGACCGTGCACTCGACCAGCACATCTCCCGGGCCGGTCTCAATCGAGGGGCCGTAGAAGATGAGCCCGTCATCGGCGTTCAGGGTCACCGTCAGCCCCTGCGTGGGCTCCCCATCCTTCATCGGCAGAGAACCGAACGTGTACTCGGCTAGGTTGTACTCACCTGGCGCTTCGATGGTCAGACCTGCATCGGTATCCAGATCGAGCGTGATCGGTTCCTGAGCGAGACATAATGACGCAAACAGTAACACGGTGGAGAAGAGGGAAAGGAGTTTCATGGAGAGCCTCCGCTATGTAGAGAAGATGTGGCGCGTTTCTACCGTAAGCGCTGAGATGGAGACCGCGACCGCACTCCGTTGAACGGGTCGCGGAATCGTTCTTGGTTCCTGCAGGAATATATCGTGACCTGCGGAGTATGTCACACGCGCATCGGAGCAGCCGCTTTTGGGGAGGAGAACGCCGCAAAATGCAATAAACGAAGCGTTTTCAGGCGCTCCCCACGTAAGCGCGCACGCAGTGCCCGTGAGGCTGCGTGACAAATACTACATTCACGAACACCCCAGATATGTAGTTAACATTATATCCTACGCACCGAGTCGCCGATCTGGATGGGGCGGACGACGGGCATTCCGGCGACCTGGTCGCGCCGCACGGTGAGAGTCTCTTTGTTACGGTCTTCGCTACCGGAACTCGTACGGGCCATGATGGCCGAGAGAACGGTGCCGGAGAGGGTCTCTTTCTCGGTGAACGTGTGCGGCGAAAGGATAACCATCCGCTCTTGCACGTGGACCGCTTCGACCTGGGCTTTCACCAGTTCGAGCTGCCCCAGGGATTCCCCGCTATCGGTGTCGGTGACTTCCTCGCCCGGTTCGAAGACCACGAAAAGGTCGCCTATCGCGACGCCTTCTTGAAAACCGATATTGGCGATGAGGCGGATGTCGTCCAGGATTTTTACAATTCGGCCTTGCAGTTGATTGGACATGGCGGCAGTTCGGCTCCGTTTCTTACAGGCTTATCGCTCGTTCTCTTTTTTCGGTTTTGGAGGAGATTTTCTCGGGTACTTGCTGCCCCGGTGGCATGTGTAGCAAGTGGTCTTGTTGACACCGAAATCCGGCTCCATGATCTTGTTGATCTGGCGCTCCAGAAGAATCATCTTCCGAGTCGCTATTTTGTGGCTCTTATCGTCCTTCGAAAACGATTGTTCGTCATCGGCCATCACGTGGCAGTAGGTGCAGGTCACGCCGAGCGCCTGGTTGTACGACTTCATAACCGTCAGGAGCTCCTTGATCGTATCGATGGGTAGGACTTGAAGGTTCAAGCCTGCCCGGCCCCGCAAGATTGGATCGCCCTGCACCGTTTCGCGCGTTCGGCCCGCGGAGTCGGAGGGAAGCGCGATGTCATTGGGGATCGAGTCTCCCACGCCCGCCCTGGGTTGTATGGGTGTCGTCGCGGTGGCGGAACCGGTGTCACCGGCACTTGATTCCGCCTGTCCTAGGACAGCCAGTGTGGGATAGAAACCGACAACGCCGACGAGAGCGACCCCCGTGAGCAGTAGGGACAAACGGGCCATTTCGAGAACCTCCCGGATCGAATGATCCGCAGTTTATCAGGGAACCAACCGCCTCTAGAGGGATCCGTTGAGGTCGTGCTGGGACTCGGGTTTGACCAGATCGCGCACACTGGTACCGTCCCGTGAAGGAGACTGCTATGGATATCCCGATTTACCGATGGGGAGAGCTCGACAAAGAAACCCGCGACCGGCTCATGAGCCGCTCCGGTAGTGATATTGAGGGGTTCTTGGAGCAGGCGCGGAGCATCGTGCACGAGGTGCGCGACCATGGCGACGCGGCCCTGATCGACCAGGCCAAGCGATTTGACAACGCGGATATCTCCGCCGAAGGCGTCGCCGTGCCTCAGGAGGCGATTGCCGCCGCCGCCGACCGGCTCGACCCCGGTGTCCGAACGGCCATGGATGTGGCCTTCAAGAACATCGAAACGTTTCACCGCCATCAGATGCCCGACCGGCTGAACGTGATCGAGATCGCCCCCGGGCTCTTCGGTGGCGAGCAGGTCACGCCGTTCGAGAGCGTCGCGCTTTACATTCCCCGTGGGACCGCTGCGTATCCTTCGGTTCTGTTGATGCTGGGGATCCCCGCCTGGGTGGCGGGTGTCGAGCGCGTCTGTGTCGTCTCACCTCCCTCCGCCGATGGGAGCATCGACGCCGCCACGCTCTACGCCGCCCAGCGTTTGGGCATTACCGAGGTCTACCGCATGGGTGGGGCGGGTGCGGTCGCCGCGCTCGCGTATGGAACCGACACCGTTCCGGCCGTGCAAAAGGTTGTCGGACCTTCCAACATTTACGCGACCGCCGCCAAACGCCTGCTGGCCGACCGGATCGATCCCGGGCCACCCGCCGGACCGAGCGAGTCGATCGTCTTGGCCGATGGCCACGCGGATGTCGATCTCGTGGCCGCCGATGTGCTCATTGAAGCCGAGCACGGTCCGTATTCCGCCTCTCTCTTGGTGACGCCCGATGAGGCTCTGGGTCGCGCCGTGGCCGAGAAACTGCCGAGTCTGGCCGCGGCTTTTCCGCAGAAACAGCAGGACTACATCACCCGCGTCATGTCCAATTACGGTGGTGTTGTGCTCACCGGCGATCTCGACCAAGCCATCGAGGTATGCAACGCCTATGCCGCCGAGCATCTCCAGGTCCATACCCAAAATCCCTGGGAGATTCTCCCGCGTCTACGCCACGCGGGCGAGATCATGCTTGGGCCGTGGACGCCGACCTCGATCTGCAACTACGCCTTGGGCGTCAATGCCATCCTGCCTACCGGTGGCAGGGCCAAGACCGCCTCGGTCGTCACCGTTTGGGATTTCCTGAAGCGGACTTCGGTCAGCTATGCGACGCAAGAAGGTTTCGAGTCGTTGGCCGATCATGTGATCCGTTTAGCCGATTTCGAGGGATTCCCGGCGCATTCCGCAGCGGTCAAAGCCCGGAAGAAGTGACCCGCGTTCGGGTGTTCCGGTTCCGGTGAGATGCAAGTATCCTGTTAGATTCCTCGACAGAGATAGGCCTGGATCATGCAGATGCTACGGACCCGTGTACCAAAAAAACTTCTATGCGCGTCGCTCGTCGTCGTGACTCTCTCCGCGTGGAGTGCCGATGGCGACTGGCTGGAACCACGGCAGAATCCCCATCTGACGGCCATCCAACCTTTGCAGGGGGAGATGACCGGGCCGCCGGAGATTCTGGCGCGCTACGAGGTGGCGGCTAGCCGTCCGTCGTTGATTGCGGTGACGTCGCCCGATGGGACGGAAACATGGGGACTCGGCATCGTGTCGGGCGCGCTCTACTGTTTCGACACGTCGGGAGAACAGGAGTGGCTCTCCCATCCCCCGGGTTTGAACTTCACCAGCATCGTGGCGGTCGAAGATCTCGATGGCGACGGCCGCGTCGAGGTTCTTCTGAAGGCCGGGCGCACGGCCGATCCGTACAGCGCCTCGGTCCTGGTTTCGCTCGAGGATGGCCACCGGATTTGGAGTTACGACGTCGATCCGATGTCGTATGCCTGGTATCTGTTCGCCGACCGGTACTTCCCGGAGAAGGAGACCAAGCAGATTGTCGTGCTGATGCAAGGCTATCCGCCCGACGCCGACAACGGTTACATCGCGCTCTTCGACTTTGTGAATCCCGGCGAGCCGCCTCAGGAACTCTGGCGTTACGATTTCCACGATTACACCGCGTTTCCAACGCTCCTCCGCTCCGATCTCGATGGTGACGGCACCGACGAACTCTGCGTGCAAACCCACAGCCGGATGTGGATACTCGATGCGCGGACCGGCGACGTCAAGCAGTTTATCGGTTGGGATGTTTCTCCGGCCAACGGCCGCAGCTATGGCTTGGTGAGATTCGTCGATTTGAACGGTGACGGTTTGGACAAGTTTCTGTGTATCGCCGATTTCAGTCACCACCATGAAGTGCTCTTGAATGTCGATGGGCAGTTGGAGCTGGCCTGGGTGCACGGCTGGCCGGACGAAACCGTGAATCGCAAGCTCGTTTCGACCTGGCCCGAGTCGCCACAGGCCGATATCGACGGCGATGGACGGCTCGAGATTATCGTTTCGATGTACAACTCCGAAGGCGAGAATGCTTGGCTCGTGCGCATCTATGATGCGATTACCGGCGAACTCCGCTATAGCGTCCCCGGGGCCGTGGCCATGGTCGTCGACGATCTGGACGGTGACGGGTTCGCCGAGATCGGTGTGAGCCGATCCGTCGATCCGACCAAGACCGAATGGCAGGGGTCTCAACTCCTCAAGCTCGTCGACGGTGAATTCCAGGTCTTGTGGGAGGACGGCGACGCTCTTTTCTTACGGCCCGCGCCGGAGACTCCCGCCGGTGAAGAGAGAGTTCGATTCACTCGTGGCGGCGAAACGTTCGCGTTGCTGCACGACCCGGCGACCGGCATCGCGTCTGCGCCATCGCCGAATGCTCCGAGTGTTGGGACCGATTTTTCAGCGGTGCCCGCCATTCGGGGGAGTGCATACCACTCCTTGCTGGCGGCCGATCTGGATGCGGACGGACGCCAGGAAGTTCTAATTTATACGGGGACGACGTTGGAAGTGGTGTCGGTCGACGATTTCGGAAACGCTTCTCTGCAGCGGGTCTATCGATCCGATGCACTTCCGGCGATTGCGGATCTCGATGGCGATGGCTATCTGGAACTCATTACCGGTACCGTCAGCATGACCGACACGCCCATCATCGAAGCCAAGACTCCCGCTTTGGACAATCGCGTGCTGTGGCGTTCCGTCTATCCCGAGCCGACTCGCTCCGGGCTCCCGTGGACGATGCGCAAACTCTACATCCGTACCGGGAACTTCACCGGCAAGGCCACTCCGGATTTATACGTCTGGGCAGGCATCCCCTTAGTGCGTAGCGGAGTTCTCGATGGTTTGACCGGCGAGATCGTTTGGGAGAAGGGCGATATCAGTTCCATCGGTCGCTATTACGGTCCCACTCACTAACCCGCCGCGGTCTATGATTACAACGGCGATGGCAGCGACGATATCGTCGCCACGGTTCCCGACTACTACTGCGTGATCAACGGCACGAATGGGCGGTTCCTCAAGTCGCCCGCTTTCCCACCGACGATTTTCCGGCAACCGAGCCAGGGACTCTACACGCTCACGGCCGTGCTTGAGGAAGAGCAAGAGACCGATCCGACGGTCTGCCTCGTAGGCGGCCATTATTTCCAGGGCGCGATGTCGATCCGGGCGAGGCCTTATTGGTACAAACTTCCGGTCGTCGGTGAGAACCGTTTTGCGGCGGAGAGCTTCTTACGGACGCAAGACGGTGCCTGGTTGCTGGGTGTCGGTCGGCAGAACGGGAAGTTCGGATGCATCGATGTCGCTACCGGGACGCTTCGGTGGGAGGTCGATCTTCTCGCCTCTTGCGCCGAGGCTTGCGCGTTGGATGTGGATGGAGATGGCCGTCTCGAATTCGTGTTGGCGACCAGCCACAGCCAATTGATCGCTCTCGGCGATGAGAATGGCCAGCCGCGCGAGGTTTGGAGGACGGACCTACCTTCGGGAGCCGGGATGTCGACATACCCCGCCGCGATTGCCTCGACGATCGCCGCCGATGTGAACGCCGATGGCAGGAGTGAAATCATCGTTCCGTTGCACGACGGGTATGTCTATGTGTTGGGTGTGCCCCACTCGGCGGTTGAAGACGCATCATTCCTCCACTAGAGCGTTCTCTCCTTCGTCTGTAGAGGCGGGTCTTTCTTGCAGGCACGCCCAGGTTGCGGCTGCGTGCAACAACAGAAAACCGTACGTATCGTGGTCGATCGCCGCCTGCCACAGACCGGCTCCGATCAGTTTGGAGAATTTGACGTGCACGTGGATCACCAAGAGACCGAGCACGACCAGCGCTCCGACCGCGAGGCTACGTCTCCGAACCGCCGTAACGGTCAGCAGCACGACTGGGAGTACCGTCCAGGCCATGGTGTAATCCGCGACGCGCGGTGAGAGCACCAACAGCGTGGTGATCGTAAGCGCCGCCGCCGCGCCTTTCCGAGGCCCCGCTCCATTTCGCGTTTCCCAAACATGGAACGTCGCCACCGCGCCCAAGAACAGCCCGACCGCCGCTAGTGGAGCGGCCACCGGCGCGAAACCCGCGAGAGGCACCAACGGTTGCGTCAGAAATGTCTCGCAGGTCAGGCGATGCACCGCGCTGCTCACAGAGTGGTTGTAGAGACCTTGCTGCAACTCGTCCCAGTAGGGTTGAAACTCATCTCCGCGCAGATAGGCCAGATACATCCACAGCGAACCGTCCCAGGCTTGCACCGCGAGCGCCAGCACCGTCATCCCCGCGCACGCGCCCAGCACTTTCCATTCTCGCCGGTGCCACTCGTCGAGAAGCAGAAGCGCGGGAATGGGCTTGATCGCGATCAGCAATGTCATGGCTAGCGCCGGGAGTCCTATCCATCCCTTCTGCCGCCCCGCCAGCCACACCGCCAGCAGACAGAGTTCGAATGTCGCCACATTCCCGGCCATGAAGTCGCCTGTCGCGCCGCGATAGACGACGACAAACAGTACGAACGGCACGCCAATCGACAGCGATGGCGTTACACCCGCCAGGCGTCCAATCAGGAGGAATAGGAGGCCGTATGCCAGGGCCTTCGCGGCGACCCACATCGCCGCCGCCCACTCCAGGGGGAACATCAGCAACGGGGTCAACAATCGGGCAACGAGAGGTTGGTAGAGATAGGGAAGACCTTCGTATCCAGGGATGCCCCACGCTTCGGCGGCTTGGTGCAGGTTCTCTCGAACGTACGGGTTGGAGTGCTCTTCCAGCGTGAGTGTGGCGGAGGCGGCCAGGTAGACTCGGAAATCCCATTGGTGCTCGGCGTTTCCGGCGAGCGTCCAGCCGATCGCGAGACCGACCGCACCGGCCAGGATCCAGCGATAGACAGAGTTCGAGAAGAACGCTGGAATCTTGCCGCGTAGACTTTGCGGACCACTCCACCATTGAGATCGTTTACGTGTCATTCGATGATTCTGACACGAGAGAGACCGGGATGCGAGGCGTTATCTACTAGTCATCCCGGCGATCGATCGTGGCCATACGGACGTCGCTCGACTTCTTGCCTTTAGCGATCGGCGGCGCCTTCTTGGTCTTTGACTTGGTGCGTTGTTGGCTGACTTTGTCCTGAACCGCGTCGCCGACACCGGCTTGCCCGACGACTTCCGACTCGAGGTAGTCGAGGACTTCGCTCACGCTTTCCTCTTGGGCTTTCGCCACTTTCTGTTTCAGATGCGCGTGTTTGGCCTTGCCCTTCTTCTCTTGGATCCGGCCTTCAACATCTTCCACAGCCAAACCGTCATCGGCGTTGAACCCTTTCGCCTCCAGGTTGGCGGTGAGCTGAAGTTCATCCGTGGGACCTTCTTCGGTGGTCAACTCGCTCTTCAGACTCCGCAGGTGCCGGTTGAGCTTCTTGACTTCCATCCGGAGGCCTTCCCGCTGCGTTGCGGCGAGCTCTTTCTCGATTGAGAGAACGGTCCTTTTCCCTTGTTGCAGCTCCATGCGCTGCTGATGCAAGGCTTGGGTGTCCGGCTCCAGCACGCGGGCCATAATCAGATAGGTGCGTTGCATGTTCGCCAGTTCGCCGCGCAGCTGATCCATCCTAGCCTCGTCTCTTGTCTGACGCGCGTTGACGAACTCGCCCATCACCCGCTCGAAAACATCCAACTGTGGATGCTTACTGCGCAGCTCGTTCATGCTCTCTTCCGAACTCGTGATACCGACAATGAGTTCAGCCACATCCATCCATTTACGCCGGAGCTGTTGCTCGCTCTTCTTCGCGAGCGCCACATCGCAGTTATCGGCTTCCATATAACTCTGTAACGAGGTAAACGCCATTGCGATCAGGGTCTGCATCTCCTACCGCAGTACGCGTGTATTGCCTTTCAGGGCACGCTTAATATCGCGCTGCATCATGCCCATCTTGCTTTCGGGATCGTTATGGCCTTGCAGGTACACCGCCGCTTGATCGTGCGTGAGCCACATCACCTCATTTCCGTGAACGATACGGATGAGGTCGTTCGGCGTGCTGTCCCGCTTCCCGGACCAATTTCTCGGTCCAAATCCACATCGTCTTCGGTGAAAACATCGTCGATCGAGATCGCACCGATGTCGTGGAGGTGAATGTCTTCTCCCGCGACTCGTTCTCGCACCGCCCGTTTGCCGGGCGTCTCTTCTTCGTCGGGTATGCCAAACAGTTCTTCAAACAGATCCACGATAAGGTCTCCTCAACGCCGATTGCGATAGGCATACGCTCACGTATCGATCCATCGTCTCACCGGCACACTTCACAGGCAGCCATGGAATGGACGCGCTCTTCCAGAGTATCACGATTGTGCGTTCCGCTCCTATGCCCGAAGTCTACATCCTTCCGGCTCGTTCGTGGAGTCACCCGCTGCTACCGGGGCCGTTTTCGGCTCGAACGTCTGGAGCGCCGTCTCTCTCTGGGCGTCTCGTCGCCCACAATCTCCGCCGTGCTGAATCCAATCGTGTAGGGCACGTTCGAGAAACGCTCTCCGTTCACTGTCCGAAGCTCGCGCCCTATCGTGATCCGGTACCGGGCGTCGTCTTTGAGCGTTGTCTCGATCTGTACACGGCTCCCGGATTGCCCTCCAAGGACATAAATCTCAGGATTTGAGTCGGGTCTGGGGCGGATTTTGATGGCCCGTTCCGCGCTACGCGGATCCACAGCGGCGTTGGTTTCGAACCACATCCGCTCCCGATCGAAGACCATAAAACCTCTCGCGCCGTCCTCGGGTAGGCTGCGGACAATCAGGGGACCCGCCGTACGGAACTCAAATGTATACGGTTCCTCCATCTCGACCCCACGCATCGAGGCTGCGCTCGAATCGATCCGCACGCGGTACGTGGTCTTGAACCGCACTCCATCCGGGCCGTCCCGGTAAAACTCGAGATGGAGCTGATTGATGTTCGATAGATCCGTCTCACGGTCGAAATAGGCTCGGAAGTTAACCGGCGGGGTGATTTCGACCGCCTGTTTGACGCTGGGGCCCGCCATCGGCTCCGAGAAGGTCGCCAACACATCCAGGACCCCATCGACTACGGGTACGTCGCCCCCCCCGTGCCCGGGGATCGTCTCTGTCACGAAGGGGCGCTCCATCTGCGATTCCAACACCACGGCCGCGTTCTCGACCGTTTCGTCGCCGGGCACGTCGGTCTCCAGACTCGCCGAGCCGTAGTCGGCCTTCTGGAAGAGCAGCACGGTTGGCCCCGCCGGGACATCGGGAAACGCATAGGAACCGTCCGGCTCGGTGAGCGTCATTAGAGTTGTGCCCTGCACGGCGACCAGAATCCCGGAGTGGTCGTCCGCATTGTCCAGGAACGCCTGGCCTTCCACCGATCCCCACGCCTCGCCTTCGTCCTCGGTCTCGATCTGGAGAGTCAGATCGACGCGCGGAGTGATGCCTCCTGCCTTGATGCTGATGAAGACGCGCGCCATGGTGTAACCGTCATGCTCGGCTGATAGAATGTACTCACCCGCGCGAACGCCGGACAGTTCGAAATCGCCCAGCTCATCGGTCTCGATTGCGAACTCCTGTCCACGCAGGCTGAGGAAGGTTCCGGCGTGATCGTCCGCTCCCTCCAGCATGATCCGCCCTTCGATTCGGCCCAACCGCGCCACCGTTTCGAGCGGACGGAGATGGATCATTATCATAGGGAGCATTCTAATCGCGGTGGTGGACTGTATCCCCGTCGCAACGGCCTCTTCATAGCCCTCGTGCCGAAAGACGATGTCGAACGTGCCGATGGGCATCCGCTCCAGTACAAAAGCGCCGTTCGACCGCGTGCTTGTGGCGAGGTGCGGATAATCGGCCACTTCCACCCATGTCCCGGAATAGTCCAGAGAGCCCTGCAGAAACGCCCGGCCGCTGATCTGGCCCGCTCCGGTCGCCGGAAGGATATCTTCGACCGCGATCGGCTCCTCGTAGAAGGGGTCCTCCAGAAGCAATTTGTCGAGTGTGGTTGTCTCGTTTTCGGTGACGGTGATTCCGGCGCGGCGCGCGGAGAGAAACCCATCCTTGATCGCGGCCAGCTCGTAAACACCGGGCGGTATATCCAGAAGTTCGAAGGTCCCCGTCGCGTCGCTCACGGTGCTTTTGGACAGGCCGATCAGAAGTACCGTTGCGCCCTCGTGCCGCTCGTAGCCCTCTAGACGGAGGTGGCCCACGATGGCTCCCACCGGATCGACCCACGGATCCAGGATCACCGTGTCGGAGGATGTCAGTTCCCCCGCCACGATCGCGATCGTCTCCCGCCATGAATGGTAGGATTCCTTGTCGATAACCAACTCGTATTCACCGGAGGGGATCGCGCTGAATCTGTATCGGCCCTGCGAATCGGTCACCGCACGGAACGTCGTGCCCGGGATATAGACTTCGATGGCTTCGTGATCGCTCTGATCGGAGAGAAGAACCGAACCGACCAGGGTGCCCGTGTCGGGTCTCTCTGCGCATCCCACGAGGAGCGCTAGGGAGACCGTAAGCAGGACCCGCGGCCAGGGGAAGGAGCGAGGTGGAGTCTGGCTGGGCGATATCATTGTGACGCAAACGGATGAAGAGGGCATTGGGAACGCTCAGAGCGACTCTCGGCGGTCTTTTTTGTGAGCGGCCGCGCAGAAGCCCGCGTGGCCGGGCAGCAAGGGCGTTATGATTTGGCGGGAGCGCATACGAGACGCTCCAAGGGTCATCATGGGGCCTTAACCGATTGCTGTCAACACAGCGATACCGGCATTCTGCCACACAGAATGATCGAGATTCGAGTATTTGGGTTTGATAGGAACGAATGCTTGGACGTGCGCTCTACGGCTGGGCGGCGCGGTGGGCCAGAGGGGGGCGGCCAGGGCGAGCGCTACACGGCGGTGGGTAGGGGCGTGTATTTTGGTGTACGAACTCGGTGCAGGACATTGCTACCGCTGGGCGGCGGTGTGCTGGGTACGTGTTTGCAGTGGTAACAGAGCTCGTTCGAAACGGCTTCTTCCACCCACGTCTCCGTCACATTCTCTAGTGAAGAGTACGTTTTGGAAGTTATCCCTCCGCACTTCCCACAACGATTGACGATCAGTTTCGATATGTTCCTCGACCTCAGCCTACATCAGATACAACACCATTCTCTAACTTGTCTAGAAGCTATCTCAGGATCCCGGGCATGTCAAGCAAGACCCAAGATTTTGTGCTGCTTCCAACCGTAGATACTAGTTATGGTGTTTTTGGTCCTATTTCCGGAATACGAAGCCCAGCGGAAAAGCCCTGTCTCAAGACCCAACTGCCTGTCTTTTGAGCACTTATGTCCGACTCGATCACGTCACGAACCAACGCAAAATCTCGACTATTTGAACGGCTCGGCGTTCGGTGAGGTTACGCCCGCCCCCTGGGAATCTCTCTCAAACCACGCCCGCCCGGTTTCTATGGGATGAGTGGGCTCCGGTATTGGAGCGGCGATTCAACCCGGCTCTTCCGGGTGACCCGGCTGAGACCTTCCGTAAGCAGATCCAGCAGGCTCTCGGTATCCCGCGCTTTCTTGACGACGTTGGGTTTTCCCTGAATCCCCGCCAGTTTACCGGCGAGTGCGATCGCATCGTCCAGGTACCCTAAACTATCGACCAAACCCACCTCTTTGGCCTGCCTGCCGGTGTAAATCTTGCCTTCGGCGAGCTCCCGGGCCAGTTGCTCGATCAGCTCCTTGTCGGCCAGTGGTCTGCGCGGAGCGCTCCTTTTCTTGCGAATCGCCTCCGTTGGCGTCTCCACAGCGATGCTTCCGCTCCCCAGGGCGACGCCCGCCGATGCCGATAGCAGCAGGGCATCCGTGGTCAACAGGACTGGCGCACCGGTCGTCGCTCCCGCCGTTGAGAGTGCTATCGTCTCTGTTGCCGAAAGGGCTTTAGCGGCCTCCGAAGTCATGGAGGCGGCCCATATTTTCGCGGCCGCGACCGTCTTGGCGTGCTGCTCGGAGATCAGCTCCAGCACCTTCTCTGTGAACGGATACGCGATTTCACCGTCTTCTCCGCTCACTCGTCTCAGGATCGTCTCCGGATCGCTCAACAGAATCTTCGAAAGTCCATCCTTCCGGCCCTCCGCCACCGCTTCCACGAACTGCGAGTAGGTGTCGTCGATCACGCTCTGCAGCATCTTGCGCTCGTGTACCGCGATGGGACGGTCCAATCCGCCCCAATCCTTGTACTTACCCGCTTTCACCGTCTGATAGCTCACCCCGAGCTTCTCAAGCAGACTGGACGCTTCCAGAAATTTCATATAAACGCCGATGCTCCCCGTCATCGACCCGTCCGAACAGACGATATGATCGGCGCTGGCCGCTGCGTAATACGCGCCGGAGGCCGCGACATCGCCGAAACACGCCACAACCACTTTTCCTTTGTCCTGCAGTTCGATCACCTTCTGCAGAAGCTGCTGGGACGGTGTGACGAATCCCCCCGGGCTGTTCACATGGAGCACAATCGCCGGGACGCCGCTCGCCTCGGCGTAGCCATCCAGCTGCTCCAACCAGTCGTCCGGGTCCATAATCGGGCCGAAAATCTCAACCACAGCCACATTATCGTTCGAAATGTAAATGGACGGCATACCCTGGAACACCATCCAGATCAGCAGGACACCGCCCAGTACGACCGCCATCAGCGCGAACAGGACGCCAAAAATCACCCATTTCGATGATCGGCGTTTCCGGGGGCGCGGAATTGGGCGTCCTCTCGGCGGTGGGTCCTGCAAGGGGCGCGTCCAAGGTGGCGGGGGACCCGAGGCAGGTTGCCCCGGGCGCGGGTCGTGCGGTCCGTGTTTTGTCGGCTCGTTCATGGCGCTATGGTCTAGATGTGGGCGTCCCGGGTCAAGGTGAAGCGTCCCATATTCTACAGATTCCAGCCTTCGGATTCCCGGCCGGGGCGCAACATGGGACAACGACACGGCCGACGGAGTTTGCGTACGCGCGCATGATTCTTCTTCTCGAACCCTTTTTCGTCGCTCTCGCGGTCACGCTGGTGTCGGTGCCGCTCCTGGCTCGTTTGGCCACACGGCTGGCGATTGTCGACCGGCCCGCGTCGAGCGCTCACAAGACGCATGGGAGACCGGTTCCCTACCTAGGCGGTGTGGCGTTTCACCTGGCCTTCACCGCTGTTCTACTCGATATTTACTGCCGCAACCCCGCTTTGATCTGGAGCGAGGAATGGGCTCTCCGGCTATTAGCGCTCTATGCGGCGTCCGGGGTGATGCTGATCGTGGGGATCGCCGACGATGTCCTTGGGCTCCGGGCCGGATCGAAGCTGCTCCTGCAGCTGATTGTCGTAGGCGCTCTGGTTCAGTCGGGATTTACCATTGAAAGGCTCACCAACCCACTCACGGGAACCTCCATGGAGTTGGGCTGGATCGGCGCGCTTGTCGCGGCTCTATGGATGGTCGGCCTGGTCAACGCGGTGAACCTGATCGACGGTCTCGACGGGCTCGCGGCGGGGGTTAGTGCGTCCGCGGCCGCTGCGCTGGTGGTGATCGCGCTCAACCCCTGGCATGGATTTGCGGCTCTGACCGGCGTAATCCTGCTGGGAGCCACGCTAGGGTTTCTGCCCTACAATCTCCCACCCGCGCGCATTTTTATGGGCGACGCCGGAAGCCTCTATTTGGGGCTTCTGCTGGGCGCGGCGTCCATCGAAAGCACCACCAAGAGCGCCACTATGCTGGCCATGGCGATTCCGTTGGTGGCCCTTCTGGTGCCGATTCTCGATACCGGTTTGGCGGTGATCCGCCGCAGCGCGCGAGGCCGTCACCCGTTCCGTGGCGACCGCGAGCATCTGCACCACCGGCTCCTGAATTTGGGATTAACGCCCACCCAGGCCACATGGGCTCTGATCGGGCTGGCCGCCTTGTGCAGCCTCCTCTCGGTGATCGCTTCCCGGCTGGCTCCACGTCTCCTGATGGTTATGCTCGCGACCCTCGTGGCGGCGCTGATCTGGGGGCTGTGGGTCTTTTCCGCACTGGAACGCCGTGTGGCCGAAAAGAACGGTGCGAACCGGGATGAGAACGGAGAACGGTGACGTGGCCCGCGCCCGAAGACTGAAGAACGCGACCTGGCAGGGTCTCCTGTGGAGAATGGGCTTCACGGATGCGCCCGCAGAGTCTCCTCCTGACTCTCAGACCGCCTCCCAAACCGCGGTCGTTGATCCACCTCCGGCCCCAGCTCCATCTCCAACCGAGACTGTACGGAAAACCGGCTCAGGTGACGGCGCGGCCGGAGAACGTCTATCCGCTCGTTGCGTCTCTGTGTTGGAACGCTATCCCGTCTGGCGTGGGAAGATCTATCGGTTGCAGTTCTACCCGTACGCGGGGCTCAAGAGCACCATCCGTGAGCGGCGGCACGATGTGACCATTCGCATCAGCGACCTCCTGGCGGAGGCTCCCCGTGAGGTCCTGGAAGGGATCGTGGATATCCTCCTGGCCCGCTTCTGGAAGCGAGAGCCCGATCCCCAAACGGCGGAGGCGTATGAAGCGTTTGCCGCCCAACCCGGGGTTATGGAAAGCGCATCCCAGGCCCACCGCGACCGGGGCCGGGGCGCCGTCGTGACCGGTACAAGCGGCCGGCACCACGATCTCCAACCGCTCTATGACCGAATCAATCGCGACTACTTTCAGGGCCGCATTCAAGCGACCGTCTCCTGGAGCGTCCGCAGAATGCGCCGCATGCTCGGCTATTACAAACACGCGCACCGGCTGGTCGTTGTCAGCCGGAACCTCGATGCTCGGGCCGTGCCTAAATACGTTGTCGCCTATATTCTCTATCATGAAATGCTGCACGCCGCCGACGCGTCCACGCCAACCGGCGAGAGGAAGCGCCGCCGGGTTCACGATGCCGCGTTCTTGCAGAAAGAGCGGCAGTATCACGAATACGCTCGTGCGATCCGGTGGTTGAAGCGGCGGGGGTGGAAATGAGCGGCGCGCTACGCACCTTGCATGTCCGGGTGGGTGCCCCGTTTGGAGGTGTCGAGCGGTTTATCGAGCACCTTTTCCGGCGAACCGATCCCGAGACCTACCGCGCAACCCTGCTTTTGCTCGCTCGTGATGGTGCGCTGGGGGAGCGTGTGCGCGCTCTTGGGCGTCCCGTGGAGGTGATCCCGATGCCGCGCCGCACAGATATTCGCTCCGCCCGGGCAGCGGTTCGCGAGTCGATCGTGGCGCACTCTCCCCAAGTCGTTCACACCTACGGTCTGCGATCCAATCTCATTGCCGGACCGGTGGCCAAGCGGCTCGGGATTCCCTGGGTGATTCGGCAGCCTAATGTTAACCGTTTCGACTATGACAATCCTCTCGTGGGTTGGGCTGCGTATCTCTTGAACAACCGCCTGTTGCGCCGCGCGGACGCCGTTCATGTCATTTCAGAGGCTCTACTGTCTCACGTACGGGACCTGTGGTGGCCTCCCCGGAGACCCGTCTTGATTCCGAACGGTGTAGACACCGAGCGATTCCATCCCAGCGACAATCGCGCAGAGGTCCGGGCCGCATTGGGAGACATTGGGAAATCTCTGGACGAGCACGTCCCCATCGCGGTTTCGATAGGACGTTTGCTTCATCTCAAGGGCTACGATCTACTGCTCGAGGCTTGGAAGGAAGTTCGGCGTGAGGTTCCTGGCGCTCTGCTGTTTGTGTTGGGCGATGGCCCGCTCAAGGGCGAACTCGAGGCGCGAGCCGAAAGCCTGGGCCTGGGGGATGCCGTCCACTTTCCGGGATTCATCGGCGACGTGCTTCCCTATCTACAGGCGGCTACGCTCTACGTTCAATCGTCCCGGACCGAAGGCGTTTCGCAGACGGTTCTCGAGGCCATGGCCACTGGGCTTCCGGTTGTGGCCACGGATGTGGGCGGAACCGGCATGATTGTGGAGGATCGGTGCACCGGACGTCTTATCCCGCCTCGCTCCGCCGCCGATCTTACCGAGGCTATACTCGACATGACCGGTACCCGGCAGGCAACCGACTCCCGGAAGGCCGTCGAATGGGGCGAGGCTGGGCTGCGCGCCGCCCGCGAAAAATGGAGCGTCGAGCGCATGGTGCGTTCGGTTTTGGAACTCGACCGCGCGCTTGCCGAGGGCTCCCAGATAGACGAGAAGTTCTCATTTGAAAAGCCATGAACTATAGAATTGAAATCTTGAGGACACCGGTGGATCCGTACTCCATGGAGGAGACTCTGGAGAGGTCTGCCGAGCTGATCGAGGAGGGCGGTCCGCATCTGATCTGCACCGTCAACCTGCGCCATGTGATGATGGCTCGGCGCGACCCCGAGTTTGCCGATTTGACCCGGCGCGCGGAGATATCCGTGGCGGATGGGATGCCGTTGATCTGGGTGTCGCGCCTTGCGGGTACGCCGCTCCAGGAGCGTGTGACCGGCGTGGATCTGGTTCCGGCTCTCTGCGGATTGGCCGCCAAACGAGGCTATCGGGTCTACTTTATCGGGGCGGCTCCCGGTGTGGCCGAGGAGTTGGCCAAACGGCTCCAAGCTAAACTGCCCGGGCTGGAGGTCTGTGGGACAACCAGCCCGCCCATGGGTTTCGACAGCGACCCGGAGGCGAACCGCGAGGCGATCGCCCGTATCCGCGAGGCCAAGCCTGATATCCTTTTTGCCGCGTTCGGCGCACCGCGTCAGGAACAGTGGCTCGATGCGCACCGCGAGGAGCTCGGCGTACCGTTGACCATCGGTGTGGGGGCGGCGTTCGATTTTCTGACTGACCGCCAGCAGCGCGCTCCCGTCTGGATGCAGGAGTGCGGCATGGAGTGGCTCTATCGAGTCTTCTGCCGTCCATTGGAAATGGGCAAACGCACTCTTCGCAATGGCCCGCTGTTTCTGCTCCTGATTCTCGATCAACTCACCTACCGGATGCAGCGTAGCGCCGTCCTGCGGTTGAAACCGGCTCTCTTGGGGCTCACCGATGCGGTCGTGACTCTCGCCGCCTGGCTAGGCGCTTATTTTATCTATTTTCGCAGCGGTCTTTTCTCGATGCTGCGCGACCCGAGTCCGGGAGTCCCGCTGCTCGAAGTTCCCGGCTACATCAATCTGCTCCCCTTTGTGGTTGTGGCCATGTGGGTGGGGATGGCCTGGAATCGCATGTACGAGCGGGAGACCGATTCTTCGCCTCCATGGCGGCTCTCCCGCGTTTTGCGCGGTGTGGTGACCGGCTTGGTCCTGACGATCGTCTACATCTTCGTCGATAAGGATATCTTCGTCGGCCGGGGGCTCCGGGGATTCTCTACCGGGATGTTCGCGACCTTCGCTCTCTGTCAGATACTCGGTTTGCTGATTGCCCGGCGTATGATGGGGTTGAGCGGCCGGTTGCTTTCTCGCATGGGTGTCGATGTCGACCGCATCCTGCTTGTGGGCGTCCCCCCGGATGAGGAAGCGTTGCGGGCCATGGTGGCGTCACGCGACCGGGGTTGGCGGGTGATCGGCTACCTTCATGACGGTGAGCCTGGCGAGGGAGATTCCACGGTCGACGGACTCGAATGTCTGGGCGGTTACGACGATCTCCGGCGGATTCTGCATGGCCGCAAGGTGGATGAGGTGTTGGCCCTCCATTTCGCGCCCGGCGACCCGCGTCTCTTGGACCTGGCGCGCACATGCGCCGCGGCGGGGGTGCGTATCGGTCTGTTGCCGCGCGGCTTCGAACTCCTGACCTATTCCAGCGAAATCCGGAGACGTTGTGGGTTACGCCTGATCTGTATCGAGCCTAGCCGTCTCCGGGAGTGGAACTGAGATGTCCGCAAACGCTCAGGAGATGGCGACGACCGAGGATGTCTGGGCGGTCTGGGAGCGTCTGGCCGGGACGATCGAACCTCTGTCGCCGTTCCTATTGCCCGATTGGTATCGCGCTCTCGAACGGCGCGTGCCCCGTTTTCAGTCGACTCCCCGGCTGTTCGAGATCGATGGAGAGCCGGTTGTATTGCCCCTGGCCGCGAGTCGTTGGCATTTGGGTACCCGGGTTCTCGAATCCGGACCTTGGGCGACCTACGGTGGGTTTCTCAGTGAGGGCCGGCTGCTGGTTGAAACCGGCGCGGAGTTTCTCTCCGGGGTACCCTCGTTGCGAGCGCCCACCTTTCGTTTCACGACTCCGCCCGGCTTCGAGACTCTCCCGGGCGCACCCCTGTCCAGTCCCAAGGAGACCCACATTCTGGATGTCACGCCGGGGTATGTTGAGTTGCACGATCACATCTTTACGCGGCAGATGCGCGCGGGGATTCGCAAAGCCCAAGAGCAGGGCGTACACGTCGAGATGGCGTCCAGCGCCGAGGACGACGAAGCGTTTCTGCGGCTCTATCAGCTCTCTCGCGAACGTTGGGGCGGCGGCACGGATGGTTTCCCCGATTCGTTCTTGGATGGCTGGTCGCAGGAGTCCAACGATTTCGCGCAACTCTGGCTTGCACGCTTGGATGACAAGCCGGTTGCGGGGATATTGGTTTTGTATGGGCGCGGTGAGGCGCATTACATGGCGGGGGCAGGGGACCAGGAGGCGTTTCGCGCTCGACCCAACCATCTGTTGTTCGCCACCGTGGTCGCCGACGCTTGCGCCCGTGGGATATCTATTCTGAACCTCGGTTCCAGCGGAGGGATTGCGGGGGTGGAGCGTTTCAAACGTCAGCTCGGTGCGCGCCCGGTAGGTTACGTTACCGCCACTTACGACCACCCCATCGTCCGGCGGTTCCGAAAGTTCCGCCGTAGCGGCTGATGGATCTTGGCTGCGGCCTATTCCCCCTCTTTACCTGTCAACTTCTCGATCAAGAAATCTTGCTCCCATTTGTATGCCGCACCATTGCCCGGATACTTGAGATGCGACTCGACACCGAGCGCGTCCATCTTCTCCTTCAGTTTGACTCCGAAGATCACGTGGTGAATCTTCCAGCCCCCGGCTTTCCGAGGGTCTTCCGGAACAGGATCGTCAGGCTTCTGACTGTACCGCATGAAGATGGGGGGATCGTTGGAGGAGATCAGCGATAGCGCGGAGAGTTCGCGAGTCAACGCCTCGGTTTCTGCCTGCGGTTTTCTACCGAAGTATTCGCTAATCGGGCGATGATGCTCGTCGTAACCTGGAATCCACTCGACCCACCAATCGAGGTCCAATGTCACCTGACCGCCAACCGTCGCGACACACGTTACGCGTGAGGATTCGCGTTTGATGGGGTCGGTACTTTCCGGTTCGGCCATCTCGTCGTGAAACGCCAGCCACATACAGATAATCGCGCCCGCCGAGCCGCCCATCACGCCCACACGCTTCTTGTCGAAGTTCCACGTCTCCGATCTCGAACGTAAGAACTGCAAGGCGTAGCGGCAGTCGTGCTGAGCGGCGGGCAAGAGCGCATCTTCGAGCAGACGGTATTCAATGGCTGCAACCGAAATGCCCGCCGAAAGCAACTCCTGCAAATCTTGAACGTTGATGAAATCTTTACTGCCGCCCTGAAACCCACCGCCGTGGATGAACAGAACCAGCGGTGTCAGTTTCGACGCATCCGCGAGCCACAAGTCCAGCACATTACGTTCGTGGGGGCCGTACTGCACATTGGCGTGTGTCGGTGTGGGCTTGGGTGGTCTCTTGCGCTGTTTCGCGCTCTTCTCTTGCGCGAGTGCGCCGGAACAGATCGCGCAGGAGACGGCGCACATCAGGATGAAACGTAGTGATGAATGATAAGCGGTCATTTTGGGACCTCGGCCGAATTTGAATGCCCAGATCCTATGCGATAATTCGTTCGGTTGCCAGTATGCGGAACTGTGGCATCTGACCGTCGCACCTCACTCCGGCAGAACCACACTCTGCACCACGCAATCGTCAACTTCCAGCATACTCTGCACCCCCGGTCCCGCGTTTTGGACCACCATCCACAGCGGGATCGGGCCTGTGTTCTTGATGTCCGCGCCGAAGCCGAGTACGGTTTCTTCCGTTCCCAACACCGAGTTGAAGGTGAACAGCCCGGAATTCTCCACACCGTTGGTCAGGAAGATCATGCACGTGCCCCCGTCGCCAAAGACATGCCGCACACGCATGCCGATCCAGAAGAGCCCGGGGGGATTGTACTCCTCGCCGATCAACGCGAAGTTGGCCGCCAGCTCATCGGGGGCTATCGAAAGCAAGATCGAATTATCTCCCGTCGCCCCGAAGGGGATCACAGTCCCGTCGGCACTGACGATGTTCTGCATCATCCCTTCCGTGCCCGATTCGAAATCGCCCGGCGGTT
>CAYTDF010000008.1:0-20004 GCA_964436365.1 uncultured bacterium
CGAAGATCTGCTGGAAGTCCGGCATCTCGGCCCGGCACGGCGGGCACCAGGTGGCCCAGAAGTTGAGGAAGACCGGTTTGCCGCGAAATGAGGAGAGTTCGACGCTCTTACCGTCGAGCGAAGTCAGCGTGAATTCGGGCGCGACTGTTCCCACTTCGAGCCCCGTTCCCGATGACGCGGACGTGGCAGCCTGGTCGAAACTCGCCGCTCCCGCAAAGGCCATGACGAAGACGACCCCACCGGCAATCAACGCGCCCAGCCCCTTCATGCCCGCCAAAACGACGAGGACATTGCCCCGTTGATTCCGCCGGGACTCTTCGATTCTCGTCAGACGCGCTCGGTTCAATCTCGTCATCAAATGCCTCCTGAGCATAAACGGCTCTACCAACAAAGATTATAGCGAACAACGCCCGTGTCGGCACGGTACTCCTCAGGCCCCGGCTCCGGTACGCTTGCAGTATGATGGCGCATGCACCTCATAACGATCCGAGCCCGCTGACGGTGTTGGCGGCTCCGAATACCTATAAGGAAAGTCTCACCGCGATGGAGGCGTGCCAGGCTATCGGCGCGGGTGTGCGGGCGGCTTGCCCCAGAGCGGAAGTGCGTATGGCCCCTCTGGCTGACGGCGGCGACGGCACGATTCAGGCGCTTGTGGACGCGACAGGGGGGCGGCTGATCCAGACGGAAGCGCGCGATCCCCTGGGCCGAGCGGTGCGAGCTCCGATCGGCCGGCTGGGAGATGAGGCGACGTTTGTGGTGGAAATGGCGCAAGCCTCGGGTCTGTGGATGCTTACGCCTGCGGAACGCAATCCACTCAAGACCTCCACCGTGGGCACGGGAGATTGCCTGCGGGCGGCGCTGGACCGGGGCGCGAAACGTATTCTGGTGGGGATCGGCGGCAGCGCCACAAACGACGGCGGGGCGGGTATGGCCAGAGCGCTGGGGTACGGTCTGCTCGACGCCGATGGCGAGATGTTGGACGGGACGGGAGAATGCCTGGAACGGGTGGCGCGTATCGACGCCTCCATGGCGGATCCGCGTCTGCAAGAGACGGAAATCGTGGTGATGTGCGATGTGGATAACCCGCTCACCGGCCCGAAAGGCGCGGCCAGCATCTATGGACCGCAAAAAGGCGCGACGCCCGAGATGGTGGCGCGGTTGGACCGGGCGCTGAAACGTTTCGCGGATATCGTCGCCCGGGATCTGGGCCGCGATATTCTCGATATCCCAGGATCGGGCGCGGCGGGCGGTTTGGGCGGGGGCTTGGTGGCGTTCGCGGACGGGAAACTCGAACGCGGTTTTGCGACAGTAGCGGAGACGGTGGGGCTCGACCGAGCCCTGCGTGGGGCCGATCTGGTCATCACCGGGGAAGGACGTCTGGACGGCAGCACGCTGCACGGGAAAGTCCCGGCAGGGGTGGCTCTACGCGCCCAGACCATGGGAAAAGCGACAGGGAAACCTATCCCGGTGTTGGCCATCGCCGGGAGCGTGGAGCCGGGTTGGGAAGGACTGCTCGAGATGGGCCTGACCGCCGCGTTCGGCCTAACCCAGGGGCCGGTAACGCTGGAGACGGCCATGGCCGAGGCGGGAACGTTCTTGGCCCGGACGACCGAGCAGGCGGTACGCGCGTTTCTCGCGCGCGAAAACGCGGCTAGGCTAGACGCGGAGAGAGAAGAATCATGAGAATCATCATTGTCGGCGGTGGTGAGGTCGGAAAAGGTCTGGCGCAACGGCTGGGCCTGGAGGACCATCACGTAACATTGGTGGAAGCCTCCTCGGAACGAGGCGCGGAGCTGGAAAACCGGCTCGATGTGCTCTGTGTTCAAGGGAACGGGGCCAGCGCGCGCGTGCTGGATGAAGCGGGTTTGAAAAGCGCGGATATGCTGATCGCGGTGAGCGATTCGGACGAGTGCAACATGGTCGCCTGCGCGCTGGCGAAAGATAGCGGCGTGGCCACCACCATCGCTCGCGTGCGGAATGAAGCCTACGTGCTGCCGGATCGGGGAGTGTACGCCAAAGCGCTGAATATCGATCTACTGGTGAATCCGGACGAAGTGGCGGCGGCGGAAGTGCGTGAAGTGTTGCAGGTTCCGGTGGCGACCAATGTGAGCGAATTCGCGGAAGGGAAGATGCGGCTGGTCGGCCTGAACCTGACGCCACACTCCCCATTGGCGAACCTGAGACTGGCGGAGACGGCCGACCTGGGGTTCCAGGGGATCATGACGGTGGTGGCGGTGCTGCGGCGGAACGAACTTATTATACCGTCCGGTGGATTGCGTCTGGAAAACAACGACCATATTTCGGTGATGGTCCGTAAGGAAGACCTCGCCGAAGTGAATCGTCTGGCGGGAGAAGAACCGGCGGATCTGACGAAAATCGTGATCATGGGAGGGAGCCGGGCGGGAGCCTACTTGGCCTCGCAACTCGAAAACGATGGCGTGCGCGTGGTGCTGATCGAGATGAACGACGACCGGGCGGCGTATCTGGCGGATGAACTCGAAGATAGCCTGGTGTTGTGCGCGGACGGGACGGATATTTCGGTCCTGGCCGAGGCGGGCGTGGCGAAAGCCAATGGGTTCGTGGCGGCCTCGTCGAACGACGAAGAGAATATTCTTTCCGCTCTCCTGGCCAAAGAACAGGGCGCGAAGAAAGTGATCGCCATCCTGCGTAAGCCGCACTATATGCCGCTGCTGCAACATATCCGGCCCATTGACGCGGCGCTGAATCCGCGTGTGGCGACGATCAACGCCATTCTGCGTTACGTCCACCAAGGGAAGCTGC
Organism: uncultured bacterium; assembly: GCA_964436365.1. Lineage (GTDB taxonomy): Bacteria > Hinthialibacterota > Hinthialibacteria > Hinthialibacterales > CAYTDF01. Next base: position 2,782 of record CAYTDF010000008.1, read on the forward strand.
TCACGGTGGTGAATCTGGGCGAGAATCAAGCCGAGGCGATCGAGGTGGTGGTGGCCCCGGATTCCCCCGTCGTGGGTGTGCCGCTCAAGAAGAATGTCTTCCCGTCGAATGTGCTGGTGGGAGGGATCATGCGGGGCGAGGAGATTCTCGTGCCGCACGGCGATACGGTGATCGAGGCGGGGGACCGGGCACTGGTGGTCGCGTCGCGAGAACATATCGGAGACATCAATAATCTTCTGTCGCGGGCACGAATGACCTCACGCCTGCGGCGGTTCCTGACCGGGAAGAGTAGCCCCGAAGAAGAAGTCAAGAATGGCGAGGAGTGAGTTCCCGTAGCCCACCTCCCGCGCCCCTCGATACACCCGCCGCTATCGCGCCGGGCACTCGGGAACGCGGGAGGTGGAGTACGGAGCAGTATTCTTGAGGATATCTCTAACCCTCGGTGGCTTGGAGTAACTTGCGGAGCGATTGGCGCATGCGCTCGAGCGTCGCACTGTGTTCCGGTTTGCCGATAAGGTTGGTCGTTTCCCGGGGGTCGGATTGCAGATCGTAGAGCTCGTCCATGCCCTCGAGTTTTGGGTAATGAATATACTTCCAGCGTTCGGTGCGTACCGCCCGCCAATCGGCATGGCGTGGGGTGATCTTCTCCAAAAAATATTCGGCCAAGAACTCATCCCGTAACTCGGCCTCGGGATCGTCGAGGACCGGCAGAAGCGATTTGCCATGAAGAAGAATCGGCGCGTCGGTCCCGACGAGATCGTACAACGTCGGGGCGATGTCGACATTGAGAACCATCTGGTCGCGCTCGGAGTTGGCTGGAATACGTTTTGGATAGCGCATCAACAAGGGAACGCGTAACGACTCTTCATAGGGCACGCGCTTGTTCATGAACTATCCGTGCTCGCCGAACAGAAAGCCGTTGTCGCTGGTAAAAACAATTAAAGTGTCATCCAACTGGCCGGTGCGTTCGAGAACGTCGAACAACATGCCCATGCCGTCATCGACCGAGGCCAGACAGCGAAGATGATCGAGATAGATCGACTCCTTGTCTTTGCCGCGCCCATGCCGGGGTTCGGCCGGTTCGGGCGTCGCACCCTGAATGCGGAGGACATCGACCGGGGGAACGTCTCTCTGCAACGCGGGCTTCCCCTCCAGACCGGAATCCGCGCCCGGCGGGGGCGTGTACCCGGCGTCGGCATAGAGATTCTTGTGACGGTCGGCCGGGATAAACGGGCCGTGGACAGCCTTGTGCGAGAGGTACAGACAGAACGGTTTGTCACGCTTCTTCTCGACGAACTCGACCGCCCAGTCATTCAAGAGATCGGTCATGTACCCCGTGCACTGCCGCCTCTGGCCGTTAACGTTCACGACGGGATCGATGTAAAGCCCCTGGGCGCGGAAACTGATCCAGTGATCGAAACCCGGCCGCCGTGTGTCGTCATCACCCATGTGCCATTTGCCGATGAAACCGGTTTCGTAACCGGCGCGGCGTAATACGTAGGGGAAGGTGACCAGTTTATGACTGATAAACGAGAGGCCGTTGCGGTCGTTGTTGATGATCCGATGCTTGTGGGGGTACTGACTGGTGAGTGTGCTGGCTCGGCTCGGCGAACAGAGCGGAGTGCAGACAAACGCGTTCTTGAAGGTCACACCCTCTCGGCCAAGACGGTCGAGATGAGGGGTCTTGGCGAAGGGGTGGCCGGTCAGGCCGAGTTGATCCCAACGCATGTCGTCGACTTCAATGAAGATGATGTTGGGAGGCCGCTCTGAGGTTCCCTGCCCCTGCGCGTGCGCCATTCCGAGAGTGCCCAGCGCGCCCGCACCGGCCCCGGCAGTCTTCATGAAATCTCTTCGCGTGTATCGACGGGTCATTGTTTTCGCCTTCAGCCTGTTGGTTGCATCTTCCAAGATACGATACGCCCGCGCGCGGAGCGGGTCAAATGGGGGTGTGGTGAGAGGAGGGGGGGCAAAATTGAAAAAGGCCTATGCAGGGAAGTCGCGCCAATGAACCACGAAGAGCACGAAGGAGACACGAAGGGCACGAAATGGGTAGAAGAAGCCGTCACGACGGAGAGGCCGTTCGGTTGTTCATCTCGTTTGAATCACGGATGGCACGGATGGGGATGAATGACACGGATTTCTTCACATGAGGTGTATCTGTAACTACTGCCGTTGCACGGCAACCTTCAAGCTGTCTGCCTTCTTCGAAGCCAGCGACAAGCAGGATGCATGTCGTACCCAAAGTGGAAGAAGTCTGTGTCTTCGCACCGGCGCTGTGTTTTCTTCTTGAGAGTAATTGCCGGTGCCACCCGGACTTGTGCTTTCCGGAGGCTGGAATGCCTGTGCCGGCCGGGGGTTGATCCGTGCCCCTCGATACACTCTCACTTCGTTCGAGCACTCGGGAACACGGGAGGGGGTTAATACGTAATCGAGAGAGGGAAGGTGGGTGCTGCGCGACTGTAGGCGTTGAAGACTCGGGTTACGGTTCGACACCCCAGCGCAGGAAGTCGGCGCGAACGGCGCTGCAGACAGCCTTCGCTTGCCGAACGGCGGAAGTTGCATCGTCCGCGCTCGCCTCGGACCAGTCACCCGTGTCCGGGGTCTCTCCCGACCATACGGTCAATTTCACCAGATCCGGGCACTTCTCCCGCACAGACCAACCCAAGGGTAGAATGTTTCGTAACGCATCCAGATCGTGGGTCTCGGGGAAATCGGTTTGGATATAAACGAATACGGCTTTCAACGACTTCTCGGCAGCCTGTTGCGCCAGCCAGCAGACGTGCCGAGGGATAGAGTCGTCACGCTTCAGACCGGATTCCGCTTCCTGCAAATCCTCGAACGCATACCGCAGCCAACGACGTGCTTCACTGTGGGGATCCGCCACAATCATAGATGACCTTTCCCTCTCTCAATGCGGGCCGAAGCAGATCGCCGACCAGGTTGCCCCGTGCCTCAATCTCATCCGGGGTTGTAACGAAGATGTCTTTGCCGATCGGGAAATCCGCCAGAGTTCTGCGGATATCGACGCTCATTTTTCGCTTATCGGTGACTTGAGGGAGAACGATAAGAAAATCGATATCGCTGTCCGGCCCCACATCGCCCCGAGCACAGGATCCAAAAAGAATGATCTTCAAAGGAGCGAAACGATCGACAATCCTCTCGGCCATGGATGTGATAAAATCTTCGATCACCGTACGGCCTCCTGACCACGAGGGCATTTTGTGCGCCGCCGTTGGAAGCTGGCATGTTCCGAATAATGTGTAGGTGGTGGTGCGGTCGACGGAAACCTGGATGAGATCGCCAACGGCAGCGTCCGGGAGCGTGCCGGAGATTTTGACAACCTTATTCGTGCGCGAGCGCCCATCCCATTCGGCACCGCTCTTGGTATCGACCGTGCGCCGTTCGAGCATCACTTCTAACGTTTGCCCGACAAGCCGTTGATTGATCTCGGCGGCGATGCGCTGATTGACTTCGATCACCTTCTGCAACCTGCTCGCCGCGATATCCTCGGGCACGCTGTCAGTCATCGACGCTGCGGGGGTGCCCCGCCGGGGTGAGTACTTAAACATAAAACAACCGTCGAAACGGACGGTCTCCATCAGAGTGAGCGTCTCCTCGAAATCGGCCTCGGTCTCGCCCGGAAAACCGACGATCAAGTCGGTGGTGAGCGAGGTGAGCCCCTCGGGAACCGCCTCGCGGAAACGAGCGACGGTGTCGAGATACATCTCCCTGGTATAGCCGCGCTGCATCGCCTCAAGTACGCGGGACGAACCCGACTGCACCGGAAGATTCAGATGCTCGACCACACCGGGGAGGACACGCATGGCTTGAAAAACCCGGTCGGTGGCGTCGCAAGGATGCGAAGTGGTGAACCGGACGCGTTTGATCCCATCAATCGCATCGACGCGGAACAAAAGATCGGCGAAATCGTCCCGGCCATGCCGGTAAGAGTTGACGGTTTGACCGAGCAACGTCACCTCGGCATATCCGCGCTCGGCAAGCGCTTGAATCTCTTCGACAATCGCCTGGGGCGCACGCGAGCGTTCGCGGCCACGGGTGCTGGGCACGACGCAATAGGCGCAGGCCTTGTCACAGCCCTTCATCACCGAAACGAAGCAGGGATACCCAATCGGCGTCTCCGCGGCCACATAGGTACCACGGTCCTCCACATCCATGAGATCCAAGACCACAACCGGCCGTTCGCCACTCTGGACGCGGTCGAGAATCTCCGGCACGGCGGCCAGTGCGCTGGGCCCCAGTATCCAATCGACGAAATCGCAACGGTCGAGCAAGACCTCGGCTTCATGCTTGGCCATGCAGCCCGCGAGGCCCACATACTTGAGCCGCCCACTGCGTTTCAGCCCCTTCAAATGCCCCAACTGTCCATAAACCCGCTGAACCGCGCCATCGCGGACGGCACAGGTGTAGAGCACGGCCATCTCGGCATCGTCGATACTTTTGACCGGCTCGTGCCCGCTGGCGCGCAGAATCCCCTCCATCGACTGTACGTCGTAGACGTTCATCTGGCATCCGTATGTCTTGATATAGATTTTCATGGCTGTTCGCGGCTGGGGTTCGGATTCTATCGCTGTATGCCCCGTGGCAAAGTGACCCGGGCGAGTGTCCAGGAGTGGCCGGGTGTGTGAGAATTAAAAAGGGGCCGGAACGCTTGGCTCCAGCCCCCCTAATGTGTCTTCCAAAAGTCCTTTCCGATTGAGAAACATTGAACGCCCGGCCCTCGCAGGCGGTTCGCGCGCTCAACGGAAAAAACAGACGAGAGATGCTCTGAACAACTCAACATCCCGACAGGCTCTTAGCCCTTGATCTCCTTCACCGTAACCTTGCGGCCCTCTTTGGCCGACCGGTAGGCGGCGAGCGCCACGGCGAGGGCGTCAATGCCCGCTTGCAGCGATTCGGGCGGTTCGATCCCCCGGCGCACGTATTTCAGGAACTCGCCGACTTCGACCGCCCAACCACCGTCGGTGGGGTTCTTGGCGAGGGTGCGGGATTTGAGGGTACGGGTGCCATCGGGGAGAGTCTTGCCCCGCTCGACACAGGCCGAACCCTTGTAGTCGACAACGATCGAACCCTCGGTACCGTTGATCTCAACGCCCGCGAATCCCGAAGGGCTGGTCCAACCGACCTCGATGTAACCGAGCGCATTGCCTTCGAACTCCAGCGCCATCACGGCGTTGTCATCGACGTCGATCTTCTTGATCAGAGTGCCGATGGAAGCGCTGACGGATTGGATCGGCCCAAGCAGGAAGTGTCCGATGTCGATGGCGTGAATGCCCATATCCAAGAGTGCGCCGCCCCCGGCTATGGGTTTGTCGTAGAACCACCGGCTGTGAGCCCACCCGGGCTGCGGTCCGGTGTGCGCAAACCGGCAGCGGAACATGAACGGTTCGCCAATATCGCCACGTTCGAGCGCTTTCTTGGCTTTGATGTTCCCGGCCATAAAACGATGCGTGAATCCGGTCATGAAGACGACGCCGGATTTCTCGTAGGCTTTCTGGATGCGTTTGGCCTCGCGCATGTTCAAACAGAGAGGTTTCTCACAGAGAACGTTGATGCCTTTGTTCAGCGCGGCGATGGCTTGCGCGGCGTGGAACGCGTTGGGAGTGCAGATACTGACGACGTCGAGTTCTTCCTTCTCCAACATTTTTTCCCACTTGGGATAGTAATTCGCGACTCCGAACTCTTCCTGGAGCGCCTTGCCGCGCACCCGCGACGGGTCGGCGACAGCCACGAGCTCACAGTTGTCTTCTTTCGCGTAGCCCGGCAAATGGCAGTGCTGAGCGATCGCTCCGCAACCAATGACGCCCGCGCGCAGTTGTTTCTTTCTCGCCATATCTACAACTCCTTCCAAACGAATAAAATGTATCGCCAACAAGAATCTTAGAAACGCTCGGTGAGATCGCGCAGCAACCTCAGGCTGCCGGTGATCTCGGGTATCGGGTCACCCTCGCGCTCACGTTCGACGGTTAGGAAACCGTCGTAGCCCGTGTGGCGCAAGCCACCCACAAGTGCCTCAAAATCCATATCGCCCTGCCCAAAGGGCGCTTCGGTCCCACGCTCGGTCTCGTCCTCAAACTCCGTCGGGGAAACCGCATCCTTGACGTGGGTATGGACAATCCACGCGCCTAGAGTAGAGACGCCGCCGAGCCAATCCAAGCCATACATCAGCAGGTTGGCGGGGTCATAGTTGACAGCCACGCCGGGAAGGGCGATCTCCTGCATGAAATCGCGGGTCCGGTTCGGCTCGTCGGGTCCGGTCTCGGTACCGTAACGGATGCCATAGAGACTGGCGTAACGCCCGACCTCGGCCACCGCCTCCCGTAGCGACGAGTAGGCTTTGGACGCCGGATCGTCGGGAATCGGGCCGATGTGCCCGGTGACAACGTTCGTCCCCAAGAATAGAGCCAGGTCGATTTGCCGTTTGGCATGGGCGATGCGGCGGTCGACGGTGGCGGGATCGTCAAGCGGCCCCTCGTCGATGCAGGTGGCGGAGAGGAGCAAACCGTGGCGGTGGAGATAATGCCGCAGTTCCTCGCGGCCGGTGGGCCCCAGGGCCTGGGGATGGATGTCGCCATCGGAGGTGCGGAGTTGAATTCCATCAAAGCCGAGCCTTTGGGCCAAGGGGATGGCCTGGCGCGTCTCCACACGTAACGAACGGTCCATAACAGCCATTTTCATGGCGGCACCTCGTTCCCACTCAGGACCAATCGCCCCGGTACGGAAGAGCCGGTTGCGCGAAAGCTGGGATTCTCTGTAAATTACGGTAACTGTAATATGCAGGACGTTCAACATCGTCTACAGTATAGGGGAGTCAACGGTCCGGTCCGGGACAGGCTCGGTAGCCGGGCACTCACTGGAGATAACTCGAACGATCGTTCAACCCCCGGGGGAAGCATCATGGAAAAACAGCAAGTTCACCACCCCCCTTCGCGCCGGACAGTGCACGCGCGCCGGATCCTGGTCGCGCTGCTGGTCTCGATCGCGGCGGTCCCGAGTACGGGATTCGGCCAGACAGTGAGCGTGGTGACGGTTTCGCGGACGGATCATCCGGTGCTCCAGTTCGCGGCGCTGGAACTGGAATCGGCCCTGCGGGAAGTGGGGCTGGATGTCGCCATCCATAAGGGCACAACGCTTCCCCCCCAACCCGCAAACGAACAGTTCCGGTTTCTGATCGCCAACCTCGCGGAGCGTACGTCATCGGAAGAACCTCTGCTTTCGACGCTGGACCTGGTGCCGAAACCCTCGGAATCGTACGCAATTCGAATTGTCCGTGCGGGCGGACACGTGGATGTGGTGGTGGTCGGACGGGACCTGAACGGGACGCTGTATGGAGCTTTGGACGCCGCCGAACAGATCACGTTCTCGGGCACGGCGCGCGACCTGGACCGAGTGATTCGCGACCGTCAGATGTCGCCCGCCGTGCCGATCCGCGCATGGCGTCTGTTCTTGCAGCATCAGGCGTTCGAAGATCCGTTCTCGTGGTACCACACGGAAGAGTATTGGCAGGGGCTCTTGGATCAGCTCACCCGGAGCCGGATCAATGTCCTCGAACTGCACGGCGTGCTGGAACTGATCACCACCAAGACGTATAGCCTTTTCCCATACCTCTATTACGACGAGACCCATCCGGCGGTGGGGGTGGGGCGAGAGGCGGCCGCGCATAACTTGCGCCGCCTCGAACGGATCCAGACGATGGCGAGCGAGCGGGGGGTGCGGATCTTCCTGGTCTCGAACCAGGCCAAGTGGAGTATCCCCGACCGGCCAGTGGAAGAGGATACGGGTCTCGAAGCGATCGGTATGTATACCCAAGCGGCGATTCAGGCGATCGCGAAAGCGTGCCCGTTGCTGGAAGGCATCGGTTTCCGGCTGGGGGAGTCGGGCCGGGGGGAGGCGTTCTATAAGCAGTACTTCCTGCCCGCGCTGACGAACAACCCGCAGGGAGCACCGATCCTGACCCTGCGCTCCTGGGGCGCGGACCGGAAGACCTTAAGCGAACTGGCGAAAACCTACAAAGGTCCGACGCTGGTCGAGACCAAAATGAACGGAGACCATCTGGGTCTTCCCTACCCCGTGACCGGCGGTCAGATGCTGGCCTGGTCCAGCCACGGGTACCAGGACCTTTTGAACGCGCCCCGTCCGTACGACGTGCTGTTTGAGGTTCGTACAGCGGCCGATCACCAGATTTTCGCGTGGGGCGATCCGGTGTTTGTGCGGCGCGCGGTTCAGGCGACGACGCTGGCCGGGGCGGTGGGGTTCTGTGTGGAAGCGCCGAGCGCGTACCTGCCACAGCGGGATGTGCATACGAATACGGCGCATGGAGATTTGGCGTACTACCGGTGGACTTGGGAAAAACACTGGACGTGGCCGCTGCTTTGGGGCCGTTTCGGATACGATCCGAATTTGCATCAGGAATACGTCGTTCACCAGTTCAATCGGCATTTCTTCCACCTGCAACGCGATCAGGCGGCTCAGGTGATGGAAGCGTTGGGGTACGCCAGTATGGTGATTCCGGCGATCTCCACCGTGACCTGCCGGGGACCGGCGGGGCGAGAGTATGCCCCCGAGCTGGAGCCGGGGCCGTCGCTGGACGAGTTTCTCGATCTGATCCGGCCCTTGGATAGCATGATGTTCCTGTCGGTGTCGGAAGAGATCGAGCATCTGCTGGATGGGTCGGGGACGGGCAAGGTGTCGTGCCGGGACTTTATGGCCTGGGCCCAAGAGGCGATCAACCGGGCGGTGACGTTGCTCGGGAACCAGGTGGCGACGCGAGTATTTATGGACCCGAACGAATACGGGTCGGGCCAGGCATCGCTGCTGCGGTCGCGTTGGCAGGAACTGGAAGCGCTGTACGTGGATTTTCAGGCTTTGCAGAAACTGTGCAGCACGATTCGCTGGCGGTTGGAAGCGGCGTATCACCTGGGTGTCTATCGGCGGTCGGGCCATTACCCATCGCTGCAGACCGCGGCGGAGAGCGTTCAGCAAGGTCACGAAGCGTGGAAAACACTGGTGGCGATCACCACGCGGCGGTTCTATCCGTTCCACGAGACACGACGGATGCAGTCTTTGGCTTACCACTGGGCCTGGAATAACGAGCGGCTGGCCGACGACCTCGCGGTGCTGAAGAAGGAAGACGAGCGGTGGCGGAACCATAGCACCGAGAATGGGTGGGAGACGACGTTCGGGCATCTACCCGTGCGGCGGATCGAGCCGGGGAAACCGCTTCCGGTGACGATCAGTTTTCCGCCCAATATCTACGTGGAAGAACTGCAGGTTCGATACAAGACCAGCAGCGGAGGGACGGGGAACCTGTCGATGGGGGAGACGGAGACGAAGAACGTCTGGTCGACCACCATTCCCGAGACGGCCATCGTCAGCGGCCGAGTGGAATATTTCGTCACCGGGATGGTCGGAGGCAAACGCGTGCAGAGCCTTCCGTTTACGAATAACCGGCCCTACATCGTTCCGATCGGAGACGACGGCGAACCGCCGCGAATCGAAGTCTCCGCACCGCAGGTCGATCGCCAGACCGGCTTGGCGCGGATCGAACTGGTCGTGGACGATGTGAGCGGGGTGCAGTTCGTGCATCTGTGGCACAAACCTCTCGCCTCCGACAGCCCTTGGGTGCCGGTGGAGATTCCGGGTGAAGGTACGGAATTCAGCGCGGTTATGCCCGCGCCGCCGGAAGGTACGCTGTACTGTATCGAAGCGGTCGACGTGCAGAATCAAGGGACGATGTGGCCGAATATTTTTGTGGAACGGCCGTATAAGATGATTCAGGGCGTGGAGTAGGTTTTTCTTCTCTGAGTGGGCTGCACTTTCAACCCCCACCCAACCTCCCCCAATCTTTGGGGGAGGAGATTCGGCTTCTCCAATGAGACAAGCCTTTCGGAAGACGTTCTATTGAGGTTCGTTGTCGACGACGAAGACGATGTTGTCGGTCGGGGGTTTTACGCCGTCGAGTTTGGTCGTTTCAACGCGATTTTGTGGGGTCACGGTGAGAGTATGCTCCACGTCTGGAGGAAGGCCCTGGATCAAAAAGAACCCGGCTTCGTTTGTGTAGCGAGTAACATTCGAAGTGGGCGAAGTCGCGTTGACCTGCGCGCGTGATACGGGTTTTCCGCTCTTGTTGGTGACCGTCCCGCGCAAGTAACTTCCGGGTTCGAGAATGATATCCACGCGGAGCGGTTCGGTCCCCTCGGGTATTTCAAACTCGAGTTCCTGCGGTTGGTAGGAGGCGGTGGGCGGTAGTAATGCGTTGCCGTCTACGCGTTTCTCGAATAAGTCGTGTGGCCTGATCCGGAGTCTGACCGGCCCCGGCTTGAGTTTCTCTACAAAGTAGGAGCCGTCGGGTTTGATATGGCTCATTCCTTGGGAGGTTTCCGAAGAAGCGACTCCTGAGGTTTCCGAGTAAACGGCGACCGAGGTGCTTACCCCCGATGCGGATACATGTTTCTCCTGAAAGGCTGAGATATTGTAGTACTGAACAGACTGGGGCAAGCCACCGTCTCGGCCTTTGATCGTCCCCTCCACAACGCTACCCCGTTCGCTTTCCAGGACAATGTGGATATCCCGGACGGTCTCTCCCGCTCTAAACGTGAGCGGCGAAGTGCCTTTCGCGACAGTGGTACCATGCATTCTTATCCTAAATGTGCCCCAACCGACACTCATCGAAGAGCCACTACTGTAAGTAATGTTGCCAACCCGGGCAGAAGCTCTGTTGCGGCTTTCGACGTCACAGGCGATGATATCGGTTTCGTACGTATAGTCTGTATCGGGAAGGATGAGGGCTAACTCGAATCGGCCTTGGTCATCGGTGCGGAGACCGGAATCGACAAACCCGCTCGGTCCGGGGATGAGATAGACGTACGCGCCTTCGATGGGGCGGCCTTGCGGAGTGGTCACGCTGCCCATGAACTGGGTCCCAATCCCCGGCAGGACATGGCATTCGAGATCTTTAACATCGGCGTCATCGACCTGGATGCGCAGTTTCTCCGATTTCAGTCTTCCGTTCGCCTCGTCGGATCGCTCGACACCGAGCACGAATCCGTTGTAGATGAAGGGATTCAAGACAGACTCGATCTCGTGTTCACCGTTGGGGATGTGAGTGAACTCGAAACGCCCGTCCGGCCCGGAGGAGACCGTGCCATAATCCTGATACTCTGCTCGGTTTCGAATTTTCAGAGAGTACCCCTGAACGGGTTCTTTGGTTTCGGCGTGCAAGACTTTGCCCGAAACGATGTACCGCGAATCGACCTCGAAGTCGACAATGACACGCGTCTCGGGTTCCTCCACAGAGACTTCCAAGGTTTTCGAACTCGGCCGAGCGTCGAGTTCCGCCGGTGGTGTGACGGTTAGGTTGTAATCTCCCCAGGGGACGGACTTGAATCGCCCCGTGCCCCTCCCGCCGGTCATCCCCGACAAGACGACCATACCCTTTAGGCCTTTGAGCTGAAGGTCAGCGTATACGATCTGCCTGTGCCGAGGATTCTGGAGACCCGCCTTGCGTACTTCGACGCTAATCCGATTCTCACTGCTGGTAATCAGAGGAGCCTTTTCCCAGTTGTGGGAGGGACGAAGAGTGCAGAACTTGCTGCGTACATCACGCCTTCGCGCTTGGGCGAAGTAGACGCGCGGGGGCAGGTTTTCGAAACGGCAGCGTCCATCCGGGCCGGTGACACCTTTCGCGATCTGCTTTCCACGGCTGGCGACGTCCGGGCGGCGAAGGCCATAGTTGAGACGCGTTCCTTTTCTTTCGATCTCCAGCACGTGGATATAACTGGAACCGCCATCCAACGGACCGATCGCAACGAGTGTATCCCATAGACGCAGTCGCGAGTGGATAGACTTCCCGTACAAATCCAAGTAATCGGTGAGTGGGAGTTGATGACGGTCTCCCGGCCTCCACATGCTGCCATCGATTCCCACGACAATGTCTCCGACCTGGGGAGCAGTCTGCTTCATGGAGTCTCTGCGGAGAGACTCGTCCCGGAAACCGCCTGCCTGAACGACTCGGATTGTATCGCCATCGCGTTGAAGCTGGACCGGATAACGTCTTGCACCGGAATGCCCGAGGCTGCTATCGGAGACAATGACGGTGGCGGTGTTGGGTACCGGCCGTTGCACGGCGGGGCCTTCCCAGAGAATCACCTCAACGCCTTCGACAGGCTTACCGTCCTGTTGCTTATCGTAAACCTCGACCTCGAAAGTACAGAGGTACTCCAGGGTGATATCGACCGGAGCCGGAGCCGGGAGAGTCACGCTCTTCTCGGCGGATGTGTATCCCGCAGCATGAGCGATCAGCGTGTGCGCGCCGGAAGAGAGGTTGGGGATGGTGAGGGTTTCTTGGGTGGCGTGGTGAACAAGACCGGCGATTTCGATGCGGCCGTTGGGGATGGAATCGCCCAAAGCGTCGACGAGCCGGAGTTGGAGCAATTCGGAACCGGCGGACTGCACGGACTGAGTCGGCGATTCGGGTAGCGGCTTCGCGGTGGGTTGAGGGTCGGCCACGGCAATCGATTCGGAGCCAACCAGCACGGGGGCAACACCGGGCGAAACGGACAGCGCTTCGCCGCCGCGTACGGTCTTCTCCATAAAGACGACCGCGCCCTCTTGGACATCGAGCGCGACGGATTGGACCGGTTCGGTCGCGAGACGGTCGCTCTTCAGGATCGCAATCAGTGTGAATGCGACCAGAGTGCAAGTTGCGAGTACAGATAATGTCCAAATGCGCATAATGGCCTCCGTGAGTTTCCCTCGATCATCCGTGCCCCTCGATACAAAATTGAACCTGACGGTTCAATTTCACTCGGGAACACGGGAACTGCTTACTCTTCTTCCGCCCGCGCCCTTCGATACAAAATTGTGTCTGACGACCCAATTTCACTCAGGAACACGGGAGGGGCGTACGGGATCTTCTCTTTGAGGATCCCTGTGCCGGTTTACCGTGATGGTGAAGACGGTTCCGACCACGACGGCGTCCCCCAGAGGGGTTTCGACAGTCATGGTGGAGCCGGGAATGGAGTTCGCTTGAACTGTCAGCGAGCCGGTGTCGAGCACGATGCGCCGGTCGGTACCGATGCGGATAGCCAACCGGGTCCCCGCCGAACAGGTGACCGTGGAGCCGTCGGCGAGATGGAGTTCGATAGAGGATCCGTTCGGCACGGTGACCAGCCTTCCCCGTTGCAGCCGGTGCCGCCAGAACAAGGGGGCATCTTGGGTGATCGAAGAAGATTCATCGATCAGCACGAAGGTCTCTACCGGCGAGGTGGCCGGGGTCCGCAGCAACGGCATGAGCTGAATCAGCCCGACGACCAGCAGAATCATGCAGACCCCAGTGAAAGCCACGGTCAAAGCCGGCGCGGGTCTCCAGTTCAAGGGCGAAGATCGCCTGGGGCGCGCGGGGCGTTCGGAGGCCATCTCCCGTGCCAGCCGTTCGGAAAGAGCCTTCTTGTCGAGCCCGGAAACGGGATAGGCGCGTAGCCATTCGCCGATGCTGGCGTAAGCGTGAAAGGCGGAGGTTTCGGCCGCATCGCGCCCGGAATGGCCCGGTTTATACCGGTCCGAAAACTCACGTTCCTGCCGTTCGGATGGTTGCGAGTTCATGATTCTCCAATGAAGCGCGCCATGAGCGTGCGCATTCTTTTTCGCGCCCGGTAGAGATGGGTGCGAACACAGTCGATCGAAAGCCCGAGCGAAGTGGCGATGTCGTTTTGTGGCTCCCCGTGGAGCTCGTGCAGGACCAAGACCGCCCGCTGAGCATGCGTCAGTCGAGTGAGAGCCTCATCGAACGCGGAGGTGAAACGGGCCTCGTCCAAAGCGCGGTCGGGAGTGTCGGTGTCGCTGAGCGCGGGATGGGCGTGCACGCCGTCGTCATCGAGCGCGCGAAAGTCGATCCGTTTGCGGAGCCGGTCGATGCAGAGATTGCGGGCGGCGGTGCAGAGAAAACCCTTGATGGACCCATTGCTCGAACGGAACTTGCCCGCCCGCACGACCCGCACCAGCCGAAGCATCGCCTCTTGCAACACGTCGCGAGCCTCTTCGCGGTCGCGAAGCAACAGAGTGCAACTGCGGAGTAGTTCATCGGCATACGCGGTCACGATCTCGTCGAAGACGGATCGCTCGCTATGGAGTATGCGCCGCAGAAGGTCGGGGGAATCGGACATAGACGCTTTCACCTCTTACTCATTCTATACGCGAAATGGGTCAAAACATGACAGGTAAGAGGCGGATTATTCCGTATGGAATCGTTTGAGCTACGTTCTAGGGCTGCTTGGGCGGGGCGTTCTTGTTGAAGAGATTGGGGTAGAGGGTTTCACAACAGTCCGGGCAGAGCCCATGGCTGAACTGGGCCTGCGAATGCCGCTGAATGTAGGTCTCGATTTGACTCCAGTAGCCCTGGTCGTCGCGGATCTTCTTGCAGGAGGCGCAGATCGGCAGCAGTCCACTCAATAGGTTGACGCTGGCCAACGCTTCTTGGAGTTCGGCGATCAGCCGTTCCCGTTCATCGTCGGTCTGTCTCCGCTCGGTGATATCCCGGGCGAAAGCACAACAGTATTCCTCGCCATCAAACTCCACATAATTAATGGCGACCTCCACCGGAAATACCCGGCCCTCCTTAGTCTTGTGGTGAGACTCGACAGTAAAGGAGCCACGTTTTTTGACGTTCTCCCAGTGCGCGGGCCAGACCTCTATTGGAAAGTCGGGATCGATATCGTGAACGCTCATCTTGAGAAACTCTTGGCGCGTGTAGCCGAGAGCATCACAGCTGGCTTCGTTCACATAGATGAATCGGGCATCCGGTCCCATCCAGAAGGCGGCTTCGGAAGCGTGCTCGATGGCGAACCGGGTGAAACGTAGAGCCTTCTCCGCGCGCCTACGTTCGGTGATGTCTGTGAATACCGTGCCGAACTGGCCCGGCTCGGGGCTGAAGACCAGGACCTCGAAGTACTTGCCCAACGACCTCGAGTAGTTTTCGAACCGGTTGGATTCGCCGGTCAGCGCCACCCGGCCGTACGCCTCGATCCAGTAGGCCTCGGTCCTTGGCAGAATCTCCATAATCGTCCTACCGACGACCTGCTCCGCGGAGAGCCCGACGATCCTCTCGAAAGCCGCGTTCACCGCCAGGAAGCGGTAGTCGCAGGGCCGGTTCTCTTCGTCACAGATGATTTCGTGGAGTGCAAAGCCATTCGGCATTTCGGTAATGAGCGTTTGGAATATTGTTTCACTGTTCCGTAACGCCTCATTACAAAGGCTTGGCATTGGTCCGGACGCGGTCATGGTGGAGTCTTACCCATCCCGGTCGGAACCGAGATACGCGATAGCATTTCCCAACAGTCGCGTTCGGTCAATCGAGCCGTCCGCACCCGCCACACGAGCACTACTTGCCCACGGCGGAAAACCACCTGTCAGTCGCTACGATCTATCGTGCCGCCCCCACCCAAGCTCATCAAAGGATATTTCCGCGGCAGATGTTCTATATCCCTCAGCCCGGACAGTAATTGATACTCATCGGCCTGTCAAGTATTCCAAGACAAGATTATGCCGAATTCTAAAGAAATAGTATCGCGTCGAGAGAGTCTCCAATTCTTGGCTCGTTAGTAGAGGAAGTACTCGAAAATGGCAAGAAAATCAGCCTAGAGCGTGATCGAGTGGGATTGGGAATGGATCTTCACTGACGATTCTGGGTTGAATATCCTGGACAGGGCACCACCCCTCTGGATTGTCTCAGTCAATAGGTTGAATACTGGGTAACACCCAAAGTTATCTCCGTTTACGGCGTTCGCTTTGCATTCAACCCTCTCCCGACGGTCCCAGAATTTCTCGCTCGTCCGGGGTTTTTGGGGGAGGAGGAGCCACCGGTCACCGCCAGAAGATGAAGAACGGGAACGCCAATAGATTCAGAAAGAACCCGGGTAGGAGCGCGGCGAGCCAGGCGTCGCGACACCGAACACCGTGCACGGCTTGGAGAATCCGGCTGACCGGTCGAACCGAGAACAGCATCCAGGAGATCAGGAAGTGAAACAGCGCCGCATTGGAATGGAAGAATCCCGATCCACCCATTTGCGGTGCACCGAGGACCAGACCCATCAATGCGAGACTCAACACGAGGAACGGTAGGAAGAAAGCGAACCCGGAGGCGCGCCCCGCAAATGTATAGATGCAAATGCGGAGTATTTCTGCAAGTCGGCACGAGGCGGAGTGAAAGCAACGTAGAACCAGATACGCCAATGCCGCCCAGAGCGCGATCGCTGTAACAACCATGATGGGTACCCCCACGGATGGCACGGCAAGATGGACAAACAGAGCGTAGCCATCGACTTGAAATCGATAGGGTGTGGATCCACTTGTTTGCACGTAGATATTCTCAAGAATATGAAATACGCGGCTGAGAAAAAAGCCTGCGCCGCAAGCGGTTCCGCCGATCAGCGCGAAAAGCAGGGGGGAAAAGAGAGTGTAGCCGCTCTCCGGCGTGCGGGGCGTGAAGGTGGAGGGCGTTTTGAGTTCGAAAACGGTCTGCACCCAGGCTCGGAGAAGCCCGAGTTCATGCCGCCTTTCCCAGCTGGGTATGTCTGGGCTCGGCCAGTGTTCAGCCGATGAATCGTAACTCTCAAGTAGTGAAATGAACCAACCCATAGGCTCCCCCCACTGGGACCCTCATCGGTAACCTACACGCGCTCAGCTCTTCTCCACCGGGGGGAAGATAAATTCGACGGGGTCGGCGAGCCGTTCGATATCGGCTTCGGCAATCCGCTCTTGCAGCCAGGTGTCAAAATAACGGCTCATGGCTTCGTGTTCGAGAAAACGCTTCACATCGTCGAGCGCCTCTTCAAAACTCATCTCAGTGTCGGTCACGAGAGCGAGATGGTAGCCGTGGGGGGAGAGGACAGGACCCACGATCTCGCCCGGGGTGCCCTCGAAGATGGCGTCGCTCAGTCCCTCGGGCAGCGACTCGCGGACCACAAACCCCATATCGCCACCGCCCGGCCCGCTGCGAATGTCCTGTGAATACTCTTGGGCGGCCTTGGCGAAGTCCTCGAGCCCACCATCGCCGAGTTCGTTCTTGAGCCGCTCGGCCTTGTCTTTGGTCATCCGTTGCTCGACCGGATCGGGTTCTTCATCCAAAGCGAACAGGATGTGCGCGATCCGCGCCCGGTAGGGGAAGCGGAAAAGTTCTTCCCGGTCGTAATAATAGGCCTTCAGATTCTC
>CAYTDF010000008.1:20014-23848 GCA_964436365.1 uncultured bacterium
CTCATCGGTGATCGCGGGCCGCCCCTCTTCCATGATCTTCTTCTGCAACCGGTCGACACGGTCCTGGTTGCTGATGACCAGCTTGGCCTCATCTAGATCCAGCCCCATCTCCAAGAGGAATTGATCGAGGTTCGTCCCCTGTTTCTCGAGATTCTCTTTGAAGAGAGTCAATTTTTCGTCGAGTACGTCGTCCGGGGCCGGTTCGACGGTCGCCTCGGCGACTTGCTTGATCACATTGACCGTGATCAGCGTCTCGAAGATATTGGGCGCGATCTGGCGAAGATGGGCGTTGCCCTCGGGCGTCCCCATCACCAAACCGGCCTTGGCGAGAGTGGTGGAACAGAGAAGGTTGAACTCCGCTCCGGTGATCTCTTGCCCGTTGATCTTCAACACAATCGGCTCCCCGGAACCTCCGCAACCGCTGAGGCCGGCCAAGAACAGTCCCACGATCCAGAAGCAGCCGCCCCGGATCGCCTTTCGTTGCAGTCTGTCGCATGCCATAGTGCACAGAAGGTACCGGCGGATCGAACCTTTGGCCAGCGAAGCGGCCCCAGCGTTCGGACGGCGGTCGAACGATAAGCCCTTTTGGAGCCCCGAGGCTGAGGTCCACACGTGATACCTCCACGAATACTCGTCTTCCTGCCGACCTACGAAGAGCGCGGCAACCTCGAACCGCTGGCGGAAGAACTGCTGGCCATGCGGGAGGAAATCGGGCTGTTGATCGTCGACGACGAGTCTCCCGACGGGACTGGTGAGGCGGCCGACGACCTGGCGCGGCAGTATCCCGGACGTGTGGATGTGATCCACCGTGCGCCGCCACGAGGCCGGGGCCTGGCCGGACGCGATGGGCTGCGCCATGCCTCGCAGTCTGGAGCGGAGCTGGTGGTGGAAATGGACGCGGACCGGTCACACCGCCCGGAAGACCTGCCCGCATTGCTGAAAGCCGCCGAACAGGCCGATGTGGTGCTCGGTTCGCGCTATGCCCAGGGTGGCGAGGTGGAAGGATTTGGGCTGCGCCGCCAGGCCAACAGCGCTGTCGCCGGTTGGCTGACCCGGGTGCTCTTGGGCCTGCATTACAGCGACCCCACCTCGGGGTACCGAATCTTCCGGCGTGAGGCGCTGGAGGCAATCCCATACGAAAACCTCATCTCCGACGGGCCGACGATCGTGGAAGAGACATTGCTCTGCCTGCAAGCCCGCAATTTCCGTATCACCGAGGTCCCGATCACGTTCCAAGAACGTCAGGTCGGAGAGTCGAAAATCACGCTGAAATTGATCGCCAAATGGATATGGAACCTGGTACGGATCCGCGGGCGGGCAACCCGCTGGCTGCATCCCTAGTCACACTCCGGCCCCGCCGCCGTGAACGGCTGCTGGTGGCGGCGGTGCTGCTGGGTCTGGCGGCATACGCCGCGTTTTACGCGGTTCACGCGTACCGGCTGGCACTCTACCCGGGCGATGTGGATAACATCGAAGGATTCGTGCTGTATCAGGGGAGTCGTCTGGCCCAAGGGGAGGAGGCGTACCCGGCGCTGGACGCGCCGCCGTATCTGGTCGACACCTACGCGCCGCTGTACCCGCTGGTGCTGGCGCTGGGCGAGCGGTTGGGGGCTCCACCTTTCGCGTGGGCACGCGGGGTCTCGGCGTGCTCGATCCTGTTGGTCTGCGTGCTGACCTTCTTTTTCGTGCATGGCCGTACGGAACGGTTCTTTCCGGCGCTGGTGGCCGCGTTGCTGATCCCGGCCACGTACCATGTCTATAACTGGGGCGCGCTGGCGCGTGTGGATAGTTTCGGGCTGCTGCTGACGGTCTTGGCGCTGCTACTGGTGGAGCGTGAGCGCATGCCGTGGCTGGCGGCGATCTGCTTTGCGCTGGCCACGTTCACGAAACCCAGTTTCCTGGCGGGACCGGTGGCCGCGCTGGTCTGCGGTTGGCTGCGAGAGAACCGGCGCGAGGCCTCGCTGTGGTTCTTCATCTACCTGACGCTGACGGTCACTCTGTACGGCATCACGCATTGGGTGACGGGGGGCCGTTCGACGACGCAGATTTTCACGTACAACATCAACGCGTTCCGGCTGGGGGATGTGTTCCTCAACTTTAGGTGGTGGTTTTCATGCGCGCCCGCCCTCTCGGCGCTCACCCTGACGTATCTGTTGGAATGCGGTCGTGGAGGACGGCGCGACCTGGCTTCGACGTATACGGTCTTTGCCGGTCTGGCCGCGCTGTCGGTGGGCAAGATCGGCTCGGGCCCGAACTACTTTTTCGAACTGGTGCTGGCGTGTTGCATCTGTGTGGGGCTGCTGCTGGCGGAGTCGATCGAGACGGTGGCGAAACGGCCCTCGGTGCCGGTCTACCAATCGCCGGTCTTCATCAACAGTCTGCTAATCGTACAACTGCTAGCGACCGCGCACTGGCCGGGCGCGCGAGGTATTTTTAGCTGGGCCTGGACACCGGGTGAGACCGACCGGTTCGAATGTATGAAACTCGAACGGATCTACGAACGTGCACCGGGACCTGTCTTCGCCGAGCGACCGGGCCTGGCCCTGGTGGCCGGACATACGCCGTGGTGGCAGCCGTTTATCTGCTCGCAACTCCACAACCAGGGTCTGTGGGACGAACGACCGGTTATCGAGGCGTTCCGGGAGGGGCGGTTCGCACTGGTGGGCTTGCGGCAGTATCCGGACGGTAAACAGATGAACGATCCGGTGGTCGACGCGCTACGCTCGGCGTACGGGCCGGTGGGGACACCGCTGGCGCGGACGATTCTTTTCGCGCCGCATACACCCACGCCGACGGTAACCCCGACCGCGATCCCCACCGCCACGCCGACAGCCACACCCACCGCGCCGGAGCCTTCGGCTTCCGTCACGCCGACGGCGGGAGAGGTGCGAGGGATGTAGGGGGGGCCTACGGTCCCAGAGCCGTGAATTGGGGGAGTTGCAGGAGCTTCTCAGCGGCGGCGGCATCAGGAATGGACGGATGTTTGCCAACCAACTCGCGCTTAGCGTATTTCAGCATATAAAGGTCTAATTCTGGATTCCATCCGCCATTGCTCGGGGCGGATTCGTCGGGCGGGAGAAAACGCTCCGCCAGTTTCCTGTTGAGCAAACTCTTCTCATAGCCGCCACTACTCTTTTCGATCGAGTCCTCGTAATCGACGGGAACCATTCTCTCCATCTCGGCAATGCGCGCCTCCGTTGCATCGCGTTGCAGAGTCTGTGCCCATAACGCTATATCCCCCTCTGACACGGTATCTTCCGGAGGGGACATGGCGGCCCGCATGAAATGTTCAGCCGCCTCTCTGGGTGACATCTCGCCGGAATAGACCGCTTTTGTGGCATCGATTTGGGCGCGGACTATCGTCTGCATTTCGGGGAACGCCTCTTCAGCACCGTATTTTTCAAACTGCCGTCTGACAGCATCGAGAATCTCAGTCTTCGTAACCACGATTCCCTCCCGCTCCGCCAGGTGAGGCCGCACGAAGTCTAAGAGCTCGCGGAGTTCGCCTTTGAGAGGGACCATCTCCTCAGGACTCAACAGTATCGAAGCCGATGGCTCCGCCACCTTGTTCGATGGGCTTTCACTCATCATGAAGGGCAGCAGCAGAGTGCAAACCGCCATGATCGCCAAAGCCAACGCCCCAATATGCCGCTGCACAGTGAACCTCCTGTATTCGCGCCGTTATTATCGCACGATCGAATGGAGGTGTAGACGGTTGGAGGTTACCCTAAATCTTCTTGTCTTCGGCCAGACGGATCGCTAGATCGCGAATCGCAGTCGCACGATCGTGATGGGGATGAGCGGGATTCGGTTGGAGTGAATCGATACCTTCGC
>CAYTDF010000009.1:0-22859 GCA_964436365.1 uncultured bacterium
AACATCCCCCGCGACCGACTCCTCGAACACGCGGTGAAGGCGATTCGCTGGTGTTGCCTCACCAGCACGTATGTCGACAATCCCTATCCGTATCTACCCAACACCCGGCCCGAATTCCTGGTCGGGGAGAACTGGCGGAGAGTGATGTCCTACCGGGCCGACGAGGTCGGCTGGCTCACGATGGCTGCTGCGAAACTTTGGGACGATCTCGACCTGGAGACACGAGAACTCGTCGAGGCGGTGCTGGTAGGCGGTGCGGCCAAAGAACGTCTCGTGCAGGAATGGGACAAACCGCAGGGCGGCAACCACGATCAGGTGAAACAAGACCTCTCGAGTACAATGGGCGCCGCGTTCATGTTCCCCAACCGTGCGGACAAGGAACAATACATGGAGGCGGTTCGAGGGAACGGTATCGATATGGTCTCCACCCTGCACGATTTTGCCTCGACGGCACTCGCTGACGGCCGCTCGGTCAATGAATGGGCCCAAGCCTGGAACCTGTATCAGGATTACTCGAGCGACCACCATGGCTGGTGCAACATCTGGTACGGTGGCGATTTGATTTTCGAAGGCCGGTCGTATGTCGAGTTACTGAGCGCCATGACAGGCATCCCCGTGCCAGAAACGTATTCCTACCCAGGCAACGGGTTCGACGGCGTTCTGTCGTGGATGAAGACTGTATGCCAGCCTCAGGGCGAGCCCGCGTCGATTCACGGCAACGAGTACGATACAAACTACGGAGCCGGGTTGCTGGGCTATTGCTATGGGGCGCTGCTCAAGAACGATCCGGTCGCGGCAACGCTCGAAAGAGGTGCGGCGCTTCTGTTACGAAAGCAAAGCCGCGCCATCCGGCAATACGATTACCACCGAAACTCCTGGGCCAAGGCGGCCACCGCTTACCTACTGCACAAGCATCGCGGTCCCGGGGCCGAACCGCTGGCGTGGGAAGAGGCTTGGGCGCGACTGCAAGGCACGTGGCACTATCCCTGGCAGCAAAACCTGATTCACCGCGCAGAGGAGAAGTGGGTTTCATTCACCTGGGGTTCGATCTCATCCGGTGACCTGTACGGCCGAGGAGTAGACACGGGACTCTGCGGTCTCGTGATTCCCACCGAGAAGACGACGGGCGAGCCTCGACCGCTGATCTACAATCATACGAACTCGCTGACCGGAAGTTTCTCGATCCAAGCCGAGAAGGAGCCGCCGAAGGGCGCCAACAGCGAAACAAACTACAGTCACACCCGAAACGACCGAGGTTTTCATACGGCGGGTCTCATGGAGGACTTCTTCCTCAAGCGCTACTACGCATTCTATACCTTCGGAGATGGCCCGTGTGTACTGCTGACCAAGGTGAATGCGTCGCAGGAGATCGAACTCAGCTGGTCGGGAATGCCCGTCTACTTCTTCGAGCGCAAGAACTACACCGAACCACGCCGTCTGTTCGCCGCCGAAGGCGTACGGACTCTGGAAGAACCGAGCAAGCAAAACTCCTCATGGTGGTCCGTCGACAACCGCATCGGGCTCGTCTCGTGGGGGGGAAACGGGAAACTCGAGGTCGAGCGCCTACGGGGAAAGAACTGGGCGCGGCAGCCGGAGTATCGTGACGAATGTGTCGGGGTCTTCGTCTCGCCTCTCGAGGAAACGACGCTGCAAGCGGGAGAGACGGCCTGCCAGATCGGCGCATTGATCTACCCCCATGCCAGCGAGCGCGATCTTTCAAGGATCGCCACAGATGGCAACCGAGACCTCGACCTGCCTGAAGGATGGACGGGAACCTTCGCGCCGGACTTGAAGACCGGCGGGGCACGCTACCTGGCGGTCGCCAACTTCGACGGAAGCGAAACCTACGCATCCCTCTCCCTTCATACCGATCGAGGCGCGCCGGTTTTCTCGCGGCCAACACGCATCCGCCAGAACAAAGGCCGTATGGACCTCCGGCTCAATCCGCTCGAATCGTTTGGCGAATGTTGCGAAATGTTGCTTGAAACCACCGACGGTGGCGTATTGCAGGCTCGGCGCATGCCCAACGGGCTGTATACAGTTCAGCCGCTCAACCGGCGGGAGATGACGGTCTGGGTGCGGCCCCTCGATCCGAAGGCTGGTAAGATCCGCGTGCTGGATCCGACAGGTGAGGTTCGCCAGGAGATCGCTTTCGACGCAAAACAGCGTGAAGACGGCTTACGTGTGGCCGTCACCGGAAGGACTCTCCTCGAAATCGTGACAGACAGACCCGACGGCATCGGTCCCGCCGTTGAGATCGAAGACGTGCGGATTCGTGAGGATGGAAGAGCGACCGTCACCGTGGTGGCGAAAGACGTGAGCGGTCTGGCCAGTGTGGAGCTCTTTTGCGATGGGCGCTCCCTTGGCGAGAAAAGCAAGGCTCCGTTTATCTGGAACGCTCGTCCGAGTGAGGGGTTCCACACCTTCCATGGCCTCGCAAAGGACGCGTCGGCTCAGAGAAATGCGCGCAGATCCATGAAACAGACGGTATACGTCGGAACGAGCGTGCCGTCAGTTCGTCTTGTCCGATAAAATACGAAAGAGAATCCAGCATGGGCAACTCCATAACACTTCTTCATGTCGACGTCCCGATGGTGGAACCGTTCCGTATTAGCTCTGGGAACGTTTCGAGCAAAGAGTCAATCGTCATCCGTATCGAGCGGGATGGGATCGAAGCCTGGGGAGAGGCCTCGCCGATGTCCGGGGGATTCTATTCCACCGAGACCCCGGAAAGCTGTTTGCAATTCCTCGCCGAGCACGCGGTTCCGTCTCTCATCGACGATGGCCGCTTTGACCCCGCGCACATCGCCGAGTGGAAAGAGAAACACCCGGGCGACCCCTTCTCGTGGACGGGGTTGGATGGCGCACTCTGGGACTATGCCGTTCAGTGCGAAGGCACAAGTTTCTCCGAGCGGTTGGGGGCAACCCCAGGTCCTGTCCGTTCGGGACTCGCGGTGGGGATCTACGAGAGCATCGACAAACTCCTGGAGGCCTGCCAACGATATATGCGCGATGGCTACCAGCGTCTGAAAATCAAGATCGAACCCGGGTGGGATGTCGAACCGCTCCGCGCCGTCCGCGAGGCGTTCGGTGATATTCCGCTTATGGTCGATGCCAACGCCGCGTATCGAGAAGAACACTTCGAGCATCTGCGGCAACTGGACGCGTTCGATCTGATGATGATCGAACAACCGCTTGCGGTCGACGATCTCACCGGTCATCAACGGCTCCAAGCACAAATCCAGACCGCGATCTGTATCGACGAGAGCGCTAAGAACCTGGCCGCTGTGAAGCGCGCCATCGAACTCGAGGCCTGCAAGATCGTTAACCTGAAAATCCAGCGCATCGGGTCGCTTTCGGAAACGGTGGCGATCCACAACCTGTGTCAGCGGAGCGGTGTACCGAACTGGATGGGCACGATGCCGGAATTGGGTATCGCCGGTCTCCATGCGGTCTATGCCGCCGGTCTCCCGAACTGCACGTACCCCACCGACGTCGAAGCGTCGAGCCGTTGGTTCATCGAAGATATCGTCGACCCACCGATCCAGGTTACGAACGGCAACATCGAACTCCCCGCTCAGCATCTCCAGCGGCCCCACGTAAACCGGGACAGTCTAGCGAGGTTTACCGTTTGCGAGAAAACGTTTAATCTTTGAAGACTACCGGTGCACGGTAAGACGCGCGCAATAGGAGGGTATGATGAAGAAGGTCCTTATCGGCTTGTTGGCGGTTGTGGTTGTGCTCGTGGCGATCACGTATTTTGTCACAAAAAGCGGGCCCGCCTACGACACAAAGCCGCGGCGAACATTTTCGGCACAGGACCCAACGTTGCCCGGGCTCTTCAACAAGGCCTGTTTTTCCGACGATCGCACGCGGCTTCAGACGATACTCGGGGTACCTGCTCCCGGACAAACGGGAAGACCCGTTATTCTTTGGGATTTGGATAACGAGCAACAACTCTGCAAGATCAGCCCACAGCCCAATGGACATCAGGCAGCGATTTCGCCCGACAACCGACATTTCGCGCTGGGCGGACTCTCGGGTGACAAACCTCAGGTTCATATCTATGAGACCGCTACCGGAAAACTCGCAGAAGAGCTTCCGACGGACAGGAGATCCGGTGCATGGGAAATCGCATTTCTGCCGGATGGCGAAACACTGGTTGTGCTGGAAGGCTCACCTCAAGTCGTCGCGAAGGTCTGGAATTGGAAAGAAGGTAAAGAACTCCGCTCGTTCCCCTGCCGTGGTTTTGAAATGGCGGTCACGACCGATGGCAACAGAATTGTCACCGGTGGGCGTGTTAGCAAACCGAGGCCCGGAGTCCCTGGAATGGGCGGCGGTGGGGGTTATGGCGGCGGCGGAATGGGAGGTTCCGGTAATAACAACGACGATAAAGCCCGTATCTGGGACATCCAAACAGGAGAGCTACTGCACGAGCTTCCCGGTCACAGTGAAGGCGCGACTCATTTTTCCTTCAGTCCCGATGGAGCGCAGGTGGCCACCGGAGGCAAAACCTCCATCGTCCGGATATGGGATACGCAAACCGGCGCGCTTACGAAGTCACTGGATGCGTTCCCGCGTGAGAACCGGGCCGTACGATCCGTGGCCTATTCGCATAACGGTACACGTCTGGCGGTCGGCTATGGGCACGTTCCACCGCAACGGCCCACCGGTCTTCTCGGCAAACTGTCCTACCGGTTGCGCGGTCTACTATCGATAGCGTTCGGCGGCGGGTCCGTGGGGATGACCGCTCCCGTAGTCCTCTGGGATTGCCGCACCTGGCAACCCATTCATAGTTATGGGCTAAATCAGCTGAAAGCCACTGTGGCCTTCTTGCCCGAAGACAAAGGACTCGTCACGGTCGACATCGAGGGTACGGTACGGTGGTGGAATTTGCCGTCCTAGAGCCTTGCTGAGTCCAGACAGGTATCATTCTTCGATGGCCTCGACGGCGTTTGTGTCGCCCGCCACGACACAGATATCCGTACCGTCAATCGCGACCTCGAGGAACTCCTGTTTCTCTTTGAGTTTCAGGCTCCACTCACCGAGGCGCAGAACCGTACCGTGACACAGGGCCGCACGTTCGACGACACCGTCGCGCTCGGCGATCCAACAGAGTTCGGCGTCGGTTTCGAGAGCGAGTTCGGATTGAACCAGGTGGCTCGAATCCCCATCTGTCGACGGTCCTGGGTCACGGAAACCGATGAGATGCCGCGAACCGTCGAGTAACTGTAGCGTCACCACACCTTCGGCATCACGGTCGGCGGCAGAAGTCTCCCACCTCGTTATTTTCTCGATCTTGCTCTGCTCTTCGTACGGTTCAAAGATACCGGCAAAACACGAAGCCAGAGGTGCGGCATCACTCTTCCGGCGAATCATGAGCCGTGGAATCCACTCGTCCCCACCTCCATACAGAACGGTCGATATCCATCCCTCGCCGAGCGAAGCGCTTGCGTCGTATGTCAAGTCCGTATAGCGCAGATAGACCTTCTTACCCGGCGGAAGCACACCGAACCGGTCTTCAAACGACCAATCGACGTGCCAGCCGAGCGGCGGATTAGGATCGGTCTTGAAACCGCGAGTCTGCGTCTTGTTGCCGTACTCTTCCTCCGTTTCAAGTTTCAGGGTCTCCGTTTGCACTTCGCCAAAGAACGAGGCGAGAAACTTCGCGTGATCCTGGCCGCCCTCAACACAGAAACGGTCGAATATGTACGAATCGTCTTCCGAAAGATCGATCATGGCAATCGTCCGCTCGAAACGTTTGCCACCGTTCACGGCCGGGGCTTCGACCCGCACCGCGCCAAAACGCTCGCCCCCCGGAGCCCACAGCGTCGTCTTTCCACTTCCCCGCTTCGAACTCTCGCCATCGACAACCACGGTGTTGTGCGAAGCGGACATCGAATACCAGCGGGATTTCGGCGCGCCCCATCCACCGTATCCCACAGGTGGGTAGCCCGCATCCGGGAGCAGGTCCAACCATTTCGCAAACAACCCAACGTTCAGCGCGTCCTGATGCGAGTGCCGGCCATCGGTGTCGTGATCCAACCAGACGGCTCGCCGACTGTCGGCCGCACCCGAACGGAGGATCGACAGTCCCCACTGTTCCTTTTTCACATCGGGGAGGTCAATATTTTCACCGCATCGTTCGATGACCTCCTTAATGCCTTCGCGCAGTCTCTCTGGATTTGCCGCGTATAGCCAACGCCCCACGTTCTCGAGTTTTCCGTGCCGACCGCGGTAGATCAGTTTCGCGAAATCTGGATCGCCCGAGAGTTCGTGCATCCGCCAGAGGAAGTAGTCCATCTCCGGCTGACTCCAGGTCACGCCCTTGTATTCACGCACCTGCTGCCCAAACAACCCCGCATCGCCGACGTGCGGATAATAAGCGTCCAGACAGATCGTATCGATATGAAAACGGTAGGTTTGGCGCAAGTCGGGGAATCTCTCGTAGAGCTCCGCCAGTAAGGTTGGGTCCAAGTCGTCGAAGATCATGACAAACGTAGCGAAGGAGGTCGGGAAGATCGTGGCGTACCCGTCGAGTCCCTCCTCACCGGTCAACCCGTCCTCTTTGACGGAGGACTGGAGAAGATTCGAGATGTCGTTGACGATCTCCTCTCGATTTCCCGGCCAGCCGAGAACGGCCTTCATCGTCGTCACGGCGATCGGTGTGCGCGGGTAGTTTGAGCGAATATCGTCTTCACGGCGTAGCGTCTCCCGGAAGATCCGGTCCTCCATATTGGCCTGTATCCGTCGGAATGTATCTTTAGGATTGCGTAGTTTGTGGTTCTGCGCTTTCGCGGATAGGAAGCGGACCAGTTCTTCGTCCGTGGCAATCGCGTCGAAGATCCGGTCGTAGGCCTCCGCCATCTCCCGCACCTCTTCGCACGCGTCGTGCCACGTCGAGACAAAGCCGCGATGTCCGCGGTACTCGTAGACTTCCCCTTGGGTCCGAAAATGGAAGTCCGGGTAGAGATCGGCCACACGGTCGAGCAAGATAGCCGCCTTGCGCGCATAGAGCGGATCGCCGGTGACGAGATAGGCCTTGCTGAGAGCGTTGATACCTCCCAACACCAACTGCTTCCATTGCCCCACCTTGAGGTAGTATCCAATGAATCGCCACCGTTTTTCATCTTCGACATAGCCTTCGCCGTCGTCGACACAGAAGCCACGGAGCGGATCGTTCTCATCCGTGTGCTCGGCGTTGAAAAGCAATTCGCGATCGGCGAGTTCTGGCTGAAAGACGCTGTGAGTGTCTAGCCCCGAACGGTAGAAAGCGTAAAAATCGTTCGTCGGGAAAAGATCGCCGGTGTGCGGTGACTGGACTTTCCAGGGATGCTTCCACGCATCGACCTCCCATTCGTACATTTTCACGGGCTTTTTGGAAATCGGGCAGTAACCGTCGGACCAGACCATCCAGGAGCGCGTAATCGTCGGACTGAACATCATCTCCCAAAGCGCGTCGTCGGTGGATTCCAGCCACGGCTTCGCACGCTCGACCGTACGGTCGCATTCCGCGCGGGCCCAGTCGTATTTTTCCGCGTTGCTCTTGGCGGCCTCAATACGCGATCTCGGGAAGAGGACGCTGGCGGATTTGGTGCATTCAGCTTCGGCGTTGTCCAGGTCGCAGGACTTGTAGCGGAGCAGCAATGCCAGCGCCAACGGCCCGGGGGCGGGCTGGTAGCGGAGTTGGAAGTCCGCGATGCGTTGATAGACACCTTTGGCGAAAGGAACCAATCGAAGCCACCGGGCGGGTATCTGTACGAGAGTCGGGCTGGTGCCCGGATTGCCGTTGACACTACCGAAGAGGATTCCATTGTTCAGCCGCGCAAACCCGTTGGAAACCATCTTGCCCAGCCGCCGCATATCTTCGTCGTTGAAGACCAGACCTTCATGAGCCAACAGGATCGGCAGACACATCGTCAGCGAGCCGTGCGAGACATCCTCACCGTTCACGGATTCCTTGGGCGCCTGCTCTTTGACGGGCTCCTCGGCCAACTGATAGGGCCAGTAATAGGCACCGTCGGGTGCGAGTGTGAGACGGTTCTTGACGTACGTGGCAATGCCCAAGGCCCGGTCACGGTGAACCGCTTGCCCAGTGAGTTTGTACCCGCACCAAAGCGCGCGGCCCATCGCGCTGAGACGATTTCCCGGAAGGATCTTCCCGTCAAAACCTTCCTCTTGGTTCAGGGCGGCATAGTGGCCCTCGCCTTCTCCCGGCCCATCGCGCCATTGCCGGTCGTGGAAAGCAAGACTTTCCAGAGCCGACTGCTGAATCACCTCGAGTTCCGCCTGGTAGTTCGAACGAAAATCGGCATCCTCGCGCGCCAGCAGCAAGAAATCCAGGATCGGGTAGACGATCATCCCGGTGTGGACCGCGTAGGCCGCTCGCCCCCGCTTCGAGTACTTCCCCGCCCCCCAGATAGGCGCGAGCTCGTCCGTCCAGAGTTTGAGTTCTTTCGCATCGTCACGTGCCGCCAGAGCTGCCAATGAACACTTCAGGTTCGCTTCCAAGTAACGCCGGGCGTTCGTGGTGCGGGCCATCTCATTCAGAGAGCTCATCCGGTAGGAAAGCCCCCAGGACATGCGGCCGGTCTCGTTGGTGAGATTCTCCAAGGCCGCGTCGAGCGGCTGTCCAAGGTACAGTTCGTCGTAACGTTCCACAGTCGCATAGTCATCGAGGGCAGGCACAGGCGAGACGGACTCGAAGTTCTCCGCGAAGCGCTTGACATAAGCCTCCTCTTCCTCGCCGGTCCAAGCCGCCGCCCGGCCCAACCCCGGATAGGTGAGAAGTGTGAGCGCGACAACGGATAACCGTAGGATCGCTTGTCGGTGGTCGAATAGAATCGGCGGAACGGCACGCATGGGAATCCTCCAAAAAGCAGGTTGCTCAGGTCGTTCTGACCCCGCAACTCTACAGTGGAACGCCATTTCGGCCAACCGGCTCGTTCCCAGCGTTCCCCATCACGCCTGCCACGCCGCCTACGGCCTTTCGGTTGTGAAGTGAATCGGAACTATCTATACTCCGCGCTTGAGTGAAGTACTGTTCATGCTCCTGCGGGAGTCCACTCACTATCGCCACAGGAGGCATTCATGAAACTCGTTCGATTTGGAGACAAAGGCAAAGAGAAACCAGGTGTGCTCAAAGACGACGGAACGACGATCGACGTGTCGTCGTTTGTCAACGATTTTGACGTTGAGTTCTACACGGATAACGGTCTTGACAGGCTCGCGGCTTGGCTGAAAGAGAATGCGGATGTAGCGCCGACCGTGCCCGAGGGCACGCGACTCGGGCCGCCTGTCGCCAACCCCGGCAAGATCATCTGCGTCGGGTTGAACTATATGGACCACGCGAAGGAGTCGGGTCTAGAACCTCCGGCGGAGCCGGTGCTCTTCTCGAAGGCGGTTACGGCCCTTTCCGGCCCGAACGATCCGGTCGAGTTGCCCCGCAACTCCGTCAAGACGGATTGGGAAGTGGAACTGGCATTCGTAATCGGCAAGAGAGCGAAGTACGTCTCGAAAGAGGACGCTTTCGACGCCATCGCGGGCTACGCGATCATGAACGATGTCAGTGAGCGCGAGTTTCAGGCCGAACGTTGTGGGCAGTGGGTCAAAGGGAAGAGCCACGACAGTTTCGCCCCTCTCGGCCCGTTCCTGGCCACCAAGGACGAAATCGAAGATGTCGGGAATCTCACACTCGAGCTGGACCTAAACGGCGAGCGCATGCAGACGGGCAGCACAAAAGAACTCATCTTCTCGATCGACACGCTCGTCAGCTACATCAGCCAGTTCATGACGCTTCTTCCGGGCGATGTGATCAGCACGGGCACTCCTCCCGGCGTCGGTTTCGGAAAGAAACCGCAACGCTACCTCAAAGCCGGAGAAGTTATGGATGTGCGCGTCCAAGGGCTCGGCGCACAGAAACAGGAAGTGGTCGCACCGGTGTAGATCCCGAAGACCTTCGGTTACATACCCAAAATTCAAACGGGCCGGATGTCGGAACCACCGACCTCCGGCCCGTCTCATTTCTGAAACGTACCTCCACTCACATCCCAGCGCCTATTGTTTGGGCTGAATCCGCTTCGCCACTTCGCCGTACTCTCCCCGTTCATACAAACGGTCCAGGCCAGCCAGGCCCACCAACGTTTGCCAGGCGACGCTCGAGGATTCCATAATATCCTTGTTGGACCGCGGATCCTTATCCGACAGCGAGAGCAGCGTTTCTCCCGGCTCCTTCCAGGCGAGTTCACGGAAACTTCGATACCGGTATTCACGAATACGATCTAGAGCATAGCGCCGCTCGTCGGGGCTGATGTCATCTCTCTTCAAGGAGGTCGAGAGATACTCGGGAATCGCGGGTGCATAATCTCCGCCGAGCGTTTCAATGGCCGCGATCAGGCGTTTGTTGGCCACGGTCGCTTCCGGCAGAACAGTCTCGGTATAGAACGACGACATCTTCTTCCAGTTGTCTCCGAAATTGACATTCTTGGCGTCGCTGACGGTCGCCGTACGATACGGGACCACGTCGTCTTGTCCGAAGTATTCCCAGCGGTCGAAATAGCCATCCCCGTCTGTATCGAACATACGCGTCTCGCCGGTCCGGCCCTCGTCGGCCATGTGCCCCATGCGTATCCAACCCTCTGTCGCGCCCTTCAAGTGCAGTCGACGATCCACGGGACTGTAGTAAATCTCCCGGCGTTTCGAGGCCGTCGGTTGATACTCACGGCGGACATTCCATTCTTGCACCGGACCACCGGTGTTGTGCAGAATGCGTCGTTGCCACGTCCAGAACACGCCCTCCCACCGTCGGTCGTATTCAGGAACCGGGTGGCCGATACGAACGGTCGTGTCATCGAACTCCCGCCACGTGAACCCGGTCTGTGCCGCGTCGTAACGTTCCGACGCTCTGCGCACAGACGCGTGCGGAATACAAACCGTCACATTCGGCGCGCGGCGCAGAGGCTGCGTCCGCCGCATCCCACGGAACTCATAGGGCTGCGTTCCAACCATCGTGAATCCCATTTCGTAGTGCAGCGGAACTTCGTCCGAACTTCGGTCGTCGATGTCGATGCTGTACCGGATGTTCACAACCCCCATCGTCTCCATCGCCGGATCGTGCGGCCCCTGGTAACGCGCTTGGCTGTTCGCGTAATCCGGGTCGGACTCCTTCGAGAAGAGAAGCGGGACGGAGCTGAAACGCGCCGTGCATTCCGATTGGCCATCACCGTCCGTATCGAAAAAAGCAAACGGGCATTCCGAGATCGGCATCCAATTTCCGGTATTCGGGTTATACTTATTCATATATATTTCATTATCGCCGTAGGGATCGCTCTTGAAAAAGTCTCCGGTATAGGCGTAGT
Organism: uncultured bacterium; assembly: GCA_964436365.1. Taxonomy (GTDB): domain Bacteria; phylum Hinthialibacterota; class Hinthialibacteria; order Hinthialibacterales; genus CAYTDF01. Next base: position 11,358 of record CAYTDF010000009.1, read on the forward strand.
CGGCGATATCCCACATGGCGCCGTCACCGTCGAGATCGGTCGCGAACCAACCGTTCCGCAGTTCCCCATCGACGAAGTAGCGTATCTCCATCTCATCCGGGATATCGTCACCGTCCGCATCGACATAATCCACGATGCGGTCGACCACGCCGTCACAATCATAATCGACGACATAGCAATCGCTATCGAGATCCCCGGCTTTGGAGGACGGTTCCATATCCCCGTCATCGTCGAGAATCCAAACCAGCATTTCGGCATTTTTCGCCCGCACGCGTTTCTCGCGACGAAGTAGCATTCGCCCGCCTTCCGGCTCGGCGGATTGAATCATCTTCGCTTCATCCGTTTTCAGGTTCGCGACCTCCCCCCACCAGGCCTTCCCCGTCAGTTGGAGTTTTCCGCCCGCTTGCATCGCGGTCTCGTTCTCCCACCAACTCTGCCCCCCGGCCTCCAAGGCCAGCGTCGCCGTCATCACCGCAACGAGAATCATTGTCCATCGAGTCATGGTACCACCTCATCTGCTCCCATTTCGTCTGCGTCTAAAGGTGAAAAGAGTTTCTTGCAGTTTCCGGAAAGAATCCGCTCCTTCTCCTTCTCCGTAATCTCCGCAGTTTGAATCTTTAGCGGGCCAATCCCCGGCTGCTGAAGAGGCAGTGCGCTTCCGTGAATGAGTCGCGCCACACCGATGGCGTCTACTACACGCCGGACTTCTTCAAAAGCCATCATACCAGACGTCTCCAGCATCACGTTCGGACATTTCCGCATGATGTGTAGGGCCGTCTGGAGCTCGCCGAGATAGTTGATACATCCAAGAATAAAAGTTGTTTCCCGGTGCGCTTCGGCCAATCCCGCGACCGTCGCGAGGGGGAGTATCGGGAACCGCCACGACATCAACAGCCTGTGCGGAATCAAAATCGGAATGCGATTCCGGCCACAATAATCACAGATGCGCTTGATCGCAGGCTCTTGAAGCGGGTCGTAATTGTGGTTTACGGGAAAGAGCTCGACGATTCTCCAGTCGGCTTGCGTGAGTTCGTCTTCATAGCGATCCCATCCCTTCGCGTACGGGGAATAGGTGAGCGCGGGCGCAAAGCGATCGGGATGTCGCCCGACCAGTTGGAGTGTCTCCGCGTTCCCCGCTTCGGGATCGTTGAACACACCTCGCAACGATGAGAGGAATCCTCTCTCAATCCCATAGCGATCCATCGCACGCAGCACGCCGTCACCATCGCCATCCGGAAGCGGCCAATAGGGCCAGTGCCCGAAGAACATGTTGATGTCGATGATCATGACGTTCCACGCATGCGTAACAGCCGATCGATGTTTCCGTGCAAAATGGCTTCTTTTTCTGCGGCAGTCAGCTCCGCTTCGCGAACCTTGGCCACCTGCAAAATCGGGTTCAACAATGGCATGTCCGAACCGTATAAAACACGCTCCGCGCCCACTTCCTCCACGGCGAATTCGAGCATTCCGTTATCGAAGGTCGAACTCGTCGTGTCCAAATAGATATTGGGATACCGTTTGGCCGCCGCGACAGACCGGTGCCAATCCCCGACGGCCTGTGGACAACACCCCATGTGCGCGTTGATCAAAATGACCTCGGGAACCTGCCGGCAGAGCGACTCGCACTCTTCGCCCGTCGAATGGGCCAGGATGGGAATCTTCAGTTCCGCCGCTTTGGCGATCAGGGGGATCATGTACGGGTCATCGATTGTCTGCAAAGGCGGAACGGAGTAGATCTTCAAACCACAGAAACCGTAATCGTTCACGTAGCGTTCAAGTGCATCGACAGCCTTCCAGGCATGATGTGCGGAACTGACCGTGTAATAAGCCAAGATGCGGTCGGAGTGTCCAGCGATCTGCTTTCGCAGGGTTTCGTTACCCTCATTCGAGTCGTAGACAAGAGCGCAGAAATCCGTCACCAGCAAACGGTCGATACCCGCCTGGTCGGCACCGCGAAGCAGTACGCCGACATCCGCATCGACCTGGAACCACGCGGACTGCCCGATATGCACATGGCAATCGGTAATCATCGCATACGAACCTCGCCCGCGAGCGCGCTCAACGTCTCGAGCCAATCGGCTGTGGACGGGCTGCGGTCGAACCGGTGCCCACGCAGCCAATCGCACTGGATGTGATAGACCACCGGCTTCTCCTTCTCGATAGCGATCACAACTTGATTCTCCTCGGGCAAACGCTCGAAACCAAGGAAACGGTCCGCCGGAAAAACAATCCCCATACCGATCCGTCCGATGGCGGGCGTCTGATATCCCCATGTGCCGAAGACGCCGAGTTCAGTATTCGCCACGAGTTCTTCTTCCCGCAGGCGGGTGAGTCCGATACCCAGTTCGAGTCGGTCGTCCGCACCACCGCCGTCAATGCGGAGTTCGATCCGCGTATCCATGCGTCCGGCAAACGCCGAGCAGAGGAACTGAACGGTGAAGGGGCTCGCACTCGGTCCCACCTTTTTGCCCAGCAGTTCGACGGTCACAGTCTCTTGATCTATCGAGACAAGCCGCTTCGTGAAATCAATGTTGCCCTTTCCAGCGGGGTTTCTCACCGGGTATGCTTCCCCGTTGACATAAAGCGTCACACCACCGCAGCCGGGCGAATCGCCCACAAGCAAGGCATCGATCCCCCATTCCGTCTCACCATGGTAACTCTGCGAGCCGATCTCGGGGTAAATCAAACGATCGACTTTCTTACCGAAGAAATCGAACTGCCCCCAATAGACACGATACCCAACGCGTTCGGATTCCCAACCGATGTTCGGCGGCACCCAATCCTGCGCCCACGCCACGCGTGGTGCCCGCACCTGGGAGCGGTACCGCTGCAACGTCTCGTAGTCGGCAATGCGCAGAGCGGTGTTGAGTTCGAGTTCCTCTTCGATGCGTCTTGTCATCCCGGCCAGATCGCCGATAGCCCGCGCGCGGTTGAACTCTTCCCAAAACGTGCCGCTGGCAATCGAACTTTTGAGCATAGCGATCATAACGTCATTCAAGACCGTCGAAAAATAGAACAGCGATTCATCGCTGTTTTTTAGCGTTTCGTGGAAGAACGTCTCGAAGGGGAATTTTGTGGACCCGGGCGTGATAATCTCCGCGACACCGTCGTGAACGAGGATGTCGCTCTCGATCACCCGCTTTCGGCAGGCTTCCATCAACCGTTGGTAGAGGATCAACGCCTGAATCGTATTCTCTTCTCGGTGTAGGCCGATTTGGGCGTTGACATTCGCCCAGTTCCAGCCGAGTGCCTCAATGTCGACGCGTCCGGCACCCCAGCTGTCCTCCGGTTTACCGTCCATGTCCAGATCGATCTCCCAGCGATCGATCTTCCCGTCACCGGTTGTGTCCCGCATGTCGTAACGCAGATCCGCGTTGCGATCCAAGTCGAGATCGGCCTCCATCCAGGCATGATCCGCGTGCAGCAGATGAATGCGGTGATCGGTCGGATGGTAATAGACGCGCACGGGCTCGTCAGGTTTCATGACAACTTCATAGCGTTTGTTGACCGGACCGGAACTGGGACCGCCGACTTGCGGAAAGTGATCGTTCCCCTTTGCGATGACGCCTTCCCAGCGCTCATCCGCATCCGCGTAGCGATCGCCGTCGACGTTCTGATCGATTTCGTCCCACGTGAGAATCATACGTTCCCACACGATCGGTTCCGCGAACTGGCGCGCCATGTCAAATCGCAGGAAGGGTGTCGAAGGCATTCCGCGCAAAACCACTGTTTCTGCGAAGCGATCGGGAAATGCGAGTTTCGAACGGCCGCGCTCTGTGCCCGTCTCGGTCCATATCGCGCCGGGCGCCCACGCGGTCAGCGAGACGTCGAAATCTCGGGGGCTCTCCCACGTGGCGTCGTTATCGGCATCGAAGCTGTGACGCACACACTCGACATCGTTCGCGATACCGGACATGCGAAGGACCTCTTCCGTCACACCGTCTTCGTCATGGTCGTAGAAAAGGAACGGGTTCTCGAAGAAAGGGACCCACTCGGAACCCGACAGCGGAAGAGCGAAAGCGATCAGCTCCTCATCTCCGCCAAAATGCGTTTGGTACTGGCAGAGTGTCTGGTCATACGAATATCCCACATCGTGCCAGAGCAGGTTATCGTCGCCCACATCTCGCGACCACCAAACACGAATCACCGGCTCTTCAAAATACCCGTGCGTTCCGCCGTAGAAGTACTTTCCCATCTCGTCCAGATCGTTATCGCCATCGACATCGGTGTAGTCGAGAACGGCGTCAACGGTTCCATCCGCTTTCCAGTCGGCGATATAGAGATCGCTGTCCAGGTCGGGCTCGCGCCCTTCTCTCAGGTCGCCGTCCTCATCGATGGCACGCACCAAGAGCGGTTGGAATTTCTGGGGATGACGTTCCGCAGTATCCACAAACCAAACCTCATCCGGCTGGCCGTCGCCATCCTTGTCCAGGTAGTGCCGTTCATCCGGTTTACCCGCAAGAACCTGTTCCCGCATCGCGGCGTCAAGCCGGACGGCATCGCCAAAAACCTTCTCGAAGAGCTGTTGCTTGACCTCGGCTTCGTCCGCCCCCCACGCGCCAAGCGCGCCGAGCAGAACTCCGCACACAACAGTCAGAGTGCAGCCACGTAGCAAGATTCTCATGATTTCGCGATCCCTTTCTCTTCGAGCGCGGCCAGCGCTTCGGTCACTGTGTCGAGAGTCTGTTCCACATCCGCATCGGTGTGCGCGGGGGAAACGAACCATAGTCCTTCGGGTGTCACGCGAACGCCGCGGGCTTGGAGTTCAACCCAAAACGCGCGGGTCAACGCGGCATCGGTCTGTAGCGCCGTCCGATAATCGACGACCTCCTCCGCCCCCTCGGAAACAAACGAAACGTGGAATACGGGCGGTACACCGCGTACGACCAAGGGCAGCGATACGTTCGTAGCGCGCTCCCTGATGCCATCCATGAGAGCTCGCGCAGAGGCCTGCACCTTCTTCGTCAGCGCGCCGTCGTTCTCGGTCAACATATTGAGTGCGGCCAGCGTACCCGCCATCGTCGGCGGATTAGCGTTATAAGTACCCGCATGGACGGTCTTAAGTTCGCCCAGGAGCCGCATGACAGGTTCCTTACCCGCCAGCGCGCTGATGCAGACACCCGCGCCCATCGCCTTGGCAAACGTCGCCACATCTGGAGTCACGCCGAAATGCTCTTGCGCGCCACCCAGCGCAACACGGAATCCTGTGATCACTTCGTCGAAGATGAGGAGCGATCCGTGCCGGTCGCATAGCGAGCGGAGCCCCTTGAGAAAACCGGGCTGTGGGACAATCGCCCCATAGTTGCACATAATGGGCTCGGTAATAATCGCCGCGATCTCACTGCCGCGCTCGGCGAAAACCTTCTCCAAAACATCGAGATCGTTCCACGGGAGAACGATGAGACCGGCGGATTCTTCTGGGAGCTGTCCCAGGGTTGTGGGAAGCGCGATGGGGTGTTCTCGCGGTCCGGCATCTTCCAATGCGGGCGCGTAGCTCCAGGCGATATTACCGAACCAGCCGTGATAATGGCCCTCGAAACGAATCACCATTTTCCGGCCGGTCGCCGCCCGCACCAAACGCAGCGCGGCGTGAACCGCTTCGGAACCGGACGTGCTGAAGCGAACCTGCTCCGCGCAGGGCACCAGATCGACGACTTTCTCCGCGACCTGTATCTCGAGTTCACACTGGCCCGCGTACATCACCCCTCGATCCAGTTGAGCCTTCACCGCGTCCAGAACCGGTTTGGGAGAATGGCCGAGAAAGAGCGGCCCACGGCCCAACACATAGTCGATAGACTCATTGCCGTCGACATCCCAAACATGCCCCTCTTCGCCTCGGTCGTAGAAAAGGGGAAACGGTTCCCAGTTCTCTCGTACATTGCTGCAGATGCCGCCCGGGATCACCTTGCGAGACCGCTCCAAGAGTTCAGCCGATCGCTTCAATTCCATAAGCCTATTCGCTCCTTATCGATCAATCTTCAAGTAACGTCTTTATACGTCGAGACGGATTTCCGTGCCCGTCCGGTTGGATTCATACGCTGCCAGTGCCGCCGCGACGGCTTGCCGCCCGTCCCAACCCGTCACGTCGGGATCGCGGCCCTCACGAACACTGTCCAGGAAGTCTTTGACCTGTGTCGTATACGATTCCAGACGAACACTGTCCAAGAATCCCTTGCCCTGCCAATCGATGGGAGGTTGCGTGGCCACGGTCTCCCACGGTTGCCCGTCGATCGACACGCGGGCTTCGCCGTATGCGTCGACATCCACCAATCCTCGTTCGCACATCAGCTGATACGCATAGCCGGAGCGTTGGAATCCGGGCTTCGGAACCTCGAAACAGCAGAGCAGATACGCCGTCGTGCCGTCCTCTAGGGTCATCAAGACATCCGACGTGCACTCTGTCGGACGCTCCGGGTCAAAACTACGGCATTTTGCATAGACCGCAACGATCTCTTGCTTCGTCAACCAGCGCACACAATCGAAGTTGTGAATCGCATGTCCGAAGAGTGTCCCCAGATTCTCCGGAAGCATCTGCCACTGCGGTAAGTCAGGCACACCTCCCGGCACGGTCTGGCATGTGCGCGTGTGCAGGATCCTTCCCAAACGGCCCGATGCAACGAGCTCATTCACGGTTGCGTTACAGACACGCGTTCGCTGACTGAAGGCGATCGTACATTTGAGGTCGTGTTTCTTGCAGGCCGCGATGATCTCGTCACATTCAGTAACAGACCCGGCCATCGGTTTTTCCAAGAGAACGTGCTTCCCCGCTTCGGCGGCGGCGACACCTTGCTGCGCGTGGACCGCGTGCGGTATGGCAACAAAAACGGCGTCCACGTCGTCGCAGGCGAGCAGTTCGGGCACGGAGCCGAACAGTTTCGTATCGTACTTCCGAGCGAGATCCTCCGCGCGGGAACCACAGGTCACGCCCACGACATGCGCGTCGTCCAGGTATTCGCTGACCACTTCCGCATAAGTATTCCCCATAAATCCCGAACCCAGGATTCCGATTCCGAGCGATCCTTGGTTATTCGCCATCCGCGATACTCCTTTGTTCTCGGCGCGCCGCCAGAAGACAACCGCCTCCAACCATCGCCAGCGCCAACCCCACGCCCACGCTTATGCCACTTCCCTCCGGCAGACCGGAAAACAGAACGGCCAGAGGGAGCAGGAGACCGAGGCACAAGATCGAGTACCCGATTGCGGGCAGTGGCGACCCGACGTTTTCCGCTGCGGAATCCGTTGTGGGAGTGGCCTCGGACATCGTCTCTTCGCTTTGCTCCAGTCGAGTGAAGAACGCTTCGATACGCTCGCGTTCCTCCGCGCCACTGGGTTTCAGCCACGACACCAACCCCAGCGCAATGGTTGTCGTCGAACACGTGGTAAGAATCATGACTTGCTCGTTGCTAAAGAATCCATAGACCTCGGACTGGCCCAGCTTGTAGGCCAGTAATCCAGCCGTCATTCCCGTCAGCAGTCCAGCCAGCGCCCCCCAAGCGGAGACTCGCCGCGACATCAGGCCAAGTATCATTGGAATGGCGATCGGAGGAAGGAAGATACTGAAGACCTTGACCATGACCTGAAACAGGTCGCCTTGTCCGTCCGCGCTTACGATCATATAGGCGACGCCCAGCGCGATCAGTCCGACGAGCAAGGTGGAGAATCGGGCAACCATCACCAGCCAGCGCTCCGAGGCCTGTTGGCCGAACAAGCGCTTGTAGAAATCGTTGGTCAAGACGGCCGCCACGGAGTTGTAGTCGCTGGACAACATCGACATGGTCGCCGAAAACATCGCCGCCACCACCATGCCCACCATCCCCACCGGCAGAACCTCGCGGCACAGCAGCGCATAGACGCTTTTCGTGTCAACGACGTCGGGCATGAACACATGCGCGGCCATGGCGGGCGCAAACAGCAGCGGCGGACCGACGACGTTCAATATCGCCACCATGTACCCCACCTTGCGCGCGTCAGAATCCGTCCGGACAGAGTAATAACGCTGCACGAGCGACCAAGATGTGCTGTAGTTCAACGCAATCAGCACAAACAGTCCCACCAGGTAGACCCATCCGTATTTTTCCGTCGTCAGCGCAAAGAATCCATCGGGCGTCGCCTCGTAAAACGCCTGCAGTCCGCCTGCCTTTTGGAATGCCAAAGGGAGCAGCACAACAACGGCGGCCAGCATGACTACAAACTGGATAAAGTCGGTCACCAGCACAGCCCAAAGCCCACCCAAGAACGTGTAAATAAGAATGATCAGACCGGACAACGTCACCGCCCACATCAGGGGAAAATCGAGCCCGACGGAAACCAGCGTCCCAATCGCAAACAGTTTCAGTCCATCGTCGATCACTTTGACCGGGATACCCAACAAGGCGAGCAACTGACGAAGAGCACAGTTATAACGTTCCTCGATATACTCGAGGGGGCTGGTGCGTGCGGCCCTGCGCCACCGCGCGGCGAACCAATACGCGCCGATCACCGACGCGGGCACCGTGACCCAATAAAGCGTCACCGAGACCCAGCCGTATAAATACGCCAATTCGGAATAGGCCACGAATGCGAACGCGCTGAAACTGCTCATGTAGAACGACGCGCCCGAAAGCCACCAGGGCACACGGTTCCCGCCGCTGAAAAAATCCCGGATACTGTGCATCTGGCCCGCAAAGTAGAAACCCACGGCCAACATCACAACGAAAAATCCGACAATGACAGCGTAGTCCGCAACGGCTAAAGAGACAGACGACTCAGACATGTTTACACACTCCCACGACAATCGGGTGAGTATAGAAGGATCGGCCGCCGTTGACAACGTGCCGCACGCCTCCCCAAGAAGCCGCCCGCCTCGAGTCAGAGGCCTTCCGGCGTCGGCAAACCCCGCGCAAAACAACCAATCTATAAGTCCCGGGTTCCTAGAGAATCAACCGCCGGAGGAATACACAGCCGGATAGGAAACGCCTGGTATCAAGGAGTTGCCGTCGGAGAAGCCTTCTGGCCGATTCGCCAGTTCTTTGACAAGCAGGTTCCGCCAGTGTGCCAATCGGCCCGTATGCTTAGGACGCGCAGCCAGATCGCGCAGTTCATCCGGGTCTTCGTCGAGGTTGAACAGCTGCTCTCTCCCGTCATTGACAAACCAGATGTACTTCTCCTTCCCATCCGTGAGCGTATGATGGATAGGGGCGTGCTCAATGTGAATGTAGGGACGCCATTCCACGTTCTCCCCACGCATGAGAGGTAACAGATTCCTTCCCTCAACGGTATCTGGCGATTCTATGCCGACCATGGATAGAACCGTGGGCATTATGTCCTCGAGACAGACAGCCTCTTCCAGCACCGTTCCAGGTGTGATGCCCATGTGTCCAGGCGGACGTATCAGGAAGGGAATGCGGGCCGAGGGTTCATAGGGAAGTGTCTTGCGCCACAGGTAATGGTCTCCCAACATTTCGCCATGGTCGCTGGTGAAGATGATGATGGTGTTGTTCCTCGTGGCGGCGTCGATACCGGTGACCGGATTCAACAGACGGTTTAGCTGGTCGTCGATGTGATTGATAAGCCCATAGTAGGCCGCGCGGGCCGAGCGAAGCGCCTCACCCTCGAGCTGCACCCGGTTCGGCGCCTGGCCCATGCCTAGCCCCCGGTTCTCAGGCGGCTTTGCCCAATCACCGATGACGGGTTCTGGAAGATTCGTACGCAGGTATCGATCCATATAGGGTTCCGGGGGTACGAGCGGAGGGTGCGGCGCGAGGAACGATACGGTCAGGAAGAATGGACAGGAAGTATCCCGTTTGCGGAGGAACTCGAGCGCCCGGTTCACTGTCCAGTTCGTCATGTGATACGCTTCCGGCATGTGCCAGGGCCGAGCCGTCCAATCGTTGTGCATAACGCCCGTACCGTAGTAGCCGCCGCTTCCTTCAGGCTCACGCCGGCTTAGCCATTCCCCGTAGTCACCGTCTTGCCCCTTAAAGATGACCATATGGTCGTAACCATAGCGTTTTCGCACGGGATGCTGGTGCATGTTTCGGCCGACCAGATAGGTATGGTAGCCATGGTCCGATAGGACCTGCGGCAACGTAGGAGGCGCTTTCCACTCGATGAAATCACGGTATCCCCTCATACCGTGAGTGGCGGGGAACTGCCCTGAGAGAAGGGATCGGCGGGCCGCGATGCAGCTTGGGCATGTCGAATAGGCGCGGCTAAAGCGCACGCCTCGGCCTGCGATCCGGTCCATGGTGGGCGTCAACAGTACGGGGTGTCCGTCAATGCCGAGGCAGTCCCCGCGCTGCTGGTCGGTCATGATGAGCAGCACGTTAGGCTGATTCTTGGAGGAAGCGTTCGCGATAAGGCCGCGTTCGGCAGCCTGCGTCGTGGATGCGGTCTCAAACAGCTTTACGCCACAGGCCGCGGCGGCACAAGAAGTAAGGAAGCTACGCCGTTCTATTTCAGCCATCTCAAGAATTCCCTTTCTGAATACACGGGTCTGCTCCGTGTTCTGGCGGATGCGCACCCGCAATAAATGGTCGCCACGCTAGCGTCTGTGTGTTCATTCGTCAGTTCCTGTCGTAATGTGTGCCCGGAATCAGAAGTGCTTCCCATTGGTCACGCAGGATCGTCTCGTGCTCTGCCAGAACACTCGCGTACACTGAATCACCATACAGGTTATTCAGCTCCCAGGGATCGTTTATGATATCGAACAACAGCCGAACCGGATTCTCGCGGTAGTCAGCGCCTTGCCCCGGCACAAACTGTGTGGCTGTATCGTCCGCCGTCAGGAAGGGACGCTCTGGCTCCCCTGAGAATTCATAGAATTTGACGTACTTATATCGTTGTGTGCGAACCATCCGCCCCGTGTGCTCGATCTCCGCATAGACGTTATCGCGCCAGGAAGCGGATCCGCCGTCCGTAATGATCGGCCGCAGGCTGCGTCCGCGGCAGTGCGGAGGCAGGGGCGCACCTGCATAGTCGCACACCGTCGCCATGACATCTACGCCGCTGATGAGATGGCTGTCGTCGATACGCCCGGCATCAATACGCCCTGGACAAGAGATAATGAACGGTACCTTCACAGAGTGCTCGTAAGGATGCCATTTTGCAATCCGAGAGTGCCGCCCCAGGCCTTCGCCGTGGTCGGCGGTGAAGATGACAACGGTATCGTCGCGGCGCGAATCCACAGCGTTGAGCATACGGCCCACATCACTGTCGATCTTCTCGATCATTCGGTAGTAGTCATAGGCGCAGTTGCGCCACTGCATGTCGTTGAATTTGCGGTAACGTTTATCCCGGGGTTCTTCGAAATCGTAAGAGTTGTTTGGCGGGAGGATCGGAAGCCGATCGCGTAAACCGAATGTATCGGATGGAGGCGTGATGACGCTATCCTCGCGCCAGTTTGACCAGAAGCAGATGTCATGTGGATTCATTAAGCCCGTCACGATGAGAAAAGGATGGGCATCGTTGTAGTTGCGGATATAGGCTTCGACAGCGCTTGACACCTGATAATCCGCCACGTCG
>CAYTDF010000010.1:0-9531 GCA_964436365.1 uncultured bacterium
CTTCCGGTTGCGGTCGCGGGGGCCGATCTTGATCTCATCCCCCGACCGGTAGGTCAGCTCCGCGAACTCTTCATCTTCCACAATTCCAGACCGGTCAGGATCCCAACACGTGAAGAAACGGGCCGCGGAGTCGCTGGTGAAGTCGGTCAGGACGGCGGATATCCACGGGAACCGCTCCAGCATCTCTCGACGCTTCGCGGTCATGATATCCCCGGTGCCGATGATGGGCATCGAGGCGGGCGGTTCGAGCGACTCGATGAATTCGAAATCCTGCCGCCACGAGACGCCGCCGGTCAGAAAGAGGATCGCGTCGGGATTCAGCTCGCGGACACGCCGCCCCGCTTCCTCGCGGGTCAGCATCTGTACGTTGGCGTCGAGCCCAACGGTTTCATGCGTCAACCCCACGATCCCGCTCTGGTAGAGGAGATCCAGAGGGTGCCAGAAGTAACGCGCTTTCGATGTGTGACTGCAATAATAGTCGCGCAAATACCGCCGATCACCGGGCGGATTGAGCAGAAGGACCCGCATGGTAAGCCGCTCCAATCATGAGGAGTGTATCAACCCCCAACTCCCTCAACAACGCAACCCAACGACGGTCGGCGGCAACCGACAACCACGCCCCAAACCGCGTCAGTCTTGTCGTACCGGAGTCCGTGTCTATGCTAGATCAACCTGTGTTTCATCCATTCATGAGGTGCTTTTATGTTGCTCCAGAGGTCGATTGGTGTTGCGGTCTGCCTACTTGTGCTTGTGCTTCTCTTTCGTCGTAACCGTGAGCGTGTTCCCAACTCGGCGTTGGCGGTTGTGGTGGGAACGGGATTGTTCTTCCTGACCTGCTGGTACAGTATGCTGAATCTGCGTCAGGTCGATACTCTGTTTTGGGGGCGTCTGATGGTGGGAGACGCAGGTCACCTGCTGGGATTGGGGAGCCTGTTGGGTATTGTGGCCATGTATGCGATCGTGGCGGCGTTCTGCTGGGATGCGCGCGAAAGTGGAGGTGTCCCGTGGAAACGGTTGGCGGGCGCTTCGGTTGGCCCGCTCATTCTGTGGCACGTGATTCTCAAACACCCCAAACCTCACTACGTTCCCATGGCGTACGAATGGCAAGACGATCTGGTCTGGGCCGTCGTGCTGCTGGCAGGGCTTGCGGGAGTCGGGTTCGCGCCGATTCTGATTCGCAAGTTGTCCCGCTATGCCATTCACGCTCTGGGGGTGGGCTGTGCCTTGGCTTTGGCCGGTGTTCTCGCCGCTTTCTCCGCACAGGTGGTTGCCTCGCGGCCCATCGATCTGGAGCCGTTGGACGCGCGGGAGCGCTTGCATGTGATGGGATGCTTGGCCTGTCACTCGATGGACGGCAAAGGCTATCCCGAACCCGGTGGGCCGCTCGCGGGCGGCTGCGCGCGACCCCGCGCGGTATTGGAAGAGTTTTTGAGCGATCCCACTCGGGAGACGGCGGAGCGGCTTGGAATTCGCCAGACGGCTACGGGGAAGATGGCTGGCGTGCGCCTGAACGAAGAACAGGTGCGGCTTCTGCTGGACGCGCTGAGTGAGATCTGCCCCGAACCGCTCTCTACCGAACTCCCCATGCCCGAAATCGTACAAGAGGTTTTCGAAGAGAATGTCTGTCTCGCCTGCCATACCTTGCTGGGTGAGGGCGAAGACGAAAGCAATCCTCTCGATAACATGGCGGCGCGTGGGAGAGAGACGCTCGACGCGTGGATGAAAGCGCCCACGGAAGAGAACGCCAAAAAACTCGGTATTTGTGACGAGCCGACCGGCGCGATGGACTTTATCAAGCTTACCGACGAGCAACGCGAGGCGCTTGTCGACTACCTGATGTCGGTTTCCGTGCCCACGAGTGAGTAGGGGAAGGGACCCGTCAGTCCGTCTGCGGCGCATAGACGCGGTAGTCGATCTCCTGAAAAATGCTGTCCCGACCCTCCGCCTCTTCCAAGAAGATGACGTCGACGCCACCGTGCGCCAGCTGGTCGGCCAGCGTGTTGAAACGGTGGATGTGGTCGCGCGTTCGGCGCTCGGCATAGGAGACCGCCGTCGCGGTGGTCATGATGAACGCCCAGTCCGAGCTCTGCGCGAGCAAGAGTTCCCGCGCCAACTGATTGAGTGTGCGGAGTTCGAGAGGCGTCGGTTCGGTGTAACGCTTGGCCAGGTTGACCATCCGCGCCTCGCAGCGGTGTAAGTGGCGATAGACCCAGTCGTTGCTACCGTTCAGCCAAACCTCGTTATATCCCTTGTCGCCCCATGACGATGGGGAAGGTTCGATGATCTGGTTCACCTTCTGGTCTTGCAGGTAGGACCAGGGGCTGGCCATGACGATTTCGTTCTGATCGAAATGGGCCTTGCGGCACAAGTGCTCGATGAACATCGGGCCTTCGTACCACCAGTGCCCGAACAACTCGGCATCATAGGGCGCGACAACGATCGGTTTGCGGTCGAGGAATCCGTGCAGATGCTTGATCTGTTGTTGGCGGTTGAAAAGAAAGTTGCCCGCATGGTCGGCCGTCCGCTCGCGAGCCATCTCGGGGGAATACGGCTGCTTGTCGCAGAGCTCGACATTCCCGGTTATGCGATGGTACTTGAATCCGATGTTTCTGCGCACACCGTCTGAATGGAGATAGGGCCGGATGTACTTCAAATCGGCGTCGTAGCCGAGGTCCCGGTAAAATTCCCGATAGTTGGGATCGCCGGGATACCCCTCATTGCGGCTCCAAACCTGACGCGACGATTCCACATCGCGGCCAAACGCGGCCACGGCGGTCCTGGGGCAGTAGACGGGGGCGAACACGCCATACTTGGGCCGGGGTGATCCGTACAACAGTCCGTGCGCGTCAACGAAGAAATACCGAATACCGGCATCGTCGAGCGCCTCGGAAACACCGGGACCGTACCCGCATTCCGGCAGCCATATCCCGCGCGGGGGCCGGCCGAAGTGCTTCTCATAGTTGGCCTTCGCGACCTGGATCTGCGCGCGGACCGCCTCTCGCGTCGCCATCAACGGAAGAAAGCCGTGCGTCGCGCCGCAGGTAATCACCTCCAGGACACCTTGTTCCTGGAACGCTTTGAACCCCTCGACCAAGTTGCCGCCCCACTGGTCGAACACCCGCCGCGCTTCGGCGAGTTTGTGGCGGTACATGCGTGCGGCCTCGTTGTAGACCTGGGCCTTGCCCCTGCGGGTTCGATGGACTTCTTTCTCGGCCAGCTCTTCGTGTTTGTCGAGCTGCCGCCGGTATCGCGATTGCAGGAGCGGGTCGGAGAGCATTTCCGCCAGGGGCGGTGTGACCGACATGGTGATCTGGAACTGGCATCCGTCATTGACCAACCGCTCGTACGCGGCCAGAAGTGGGATGTAGGTTTCCGTCATGGCCTCGAAGAGCCAATCTTCTTCGAGAAACTCGTCGTATTCCGGATGGCGGACAAAAGGAAGATGGGCGTGCAGCACAAGGCTGAGCGTTCCGTGGGACATGGTCATTACCCGTACGTTGCTTTCCGCTTTGGTTCCGTTCGGTGATGGAGAGATGGGCGAATCGAGTTCTTAGCGTTTGGTGAGCCCCGTGCTCATGCCCTCGAAGCGGGACCAGGGCAGGTGCGTGACGTCACGCAAGACACCTTGATGGGTCTTGCCCATCTTCTCGCTGCCCGGTACCGAGGCGGGTATATCGAAGCCGCCGGTGAGCGATAGGAGTTCCTGAAACCGTTCCTCGACGATCATCCAAGATTCATCGACGCGGTCACTGGGTTCCGCACTCGCCGTGTGGATATCGTTCGACCGGGCGAGCGTGATGTAGGCGCCTTCCGTCAGGACGAGTCCGATTTCGAAGACGTACCCTGCGTCCGATTCGACCGGGATATACCAACTCCCCGCGTCGAGCAGGACCGGATATCGGCGCTCTTCGCCTTCTCCGGTGGACACGGCTCGAAGAACGCAGACGGAGCGGTCGAATACCCAGGGGCCGTGCTCCTGCTTCAACTTGTTCATGTCGATCTCGGAGACTTCCCAGTACAGAAAGACCCAGTGTGGATCGCGAGGCATGACGCGAAGCAAGGTCATGCCGTAGCCGGTGGGCAGATCGGGACCGCGATCGCCTTCATAGGGCACGGCCGATCGGGGCTCCTCCGGTTCCGAGGTGGGCTCGACCCAACTCGTTGTGCCTGTCGACGTGGGCAAGGCCTCAGCGGGTTCCGGTTTAGGAGGCGGGACAGCCTTTTCCGCGCTCCGCTTCCCCACGGAGAGGATGCTCTCAATTAGCATCGCCTTGGTCATGCGGCTTCGACCCACGATCTTGAGTTCTTTTGCCGATTCGTAGAGCTGCGCCTTGGTGCGCTTGATCAATTCATTTCGTTTGGGGGGCATAATCCTTCCTCCCTTGGACGACCCGTATCTCAATGTCGTAACTTTCACTTACAGACTATACTGCACCCGTGAGGGAAGCCATAGTCTTTCCATTTGCCGACGGAGAAGGCCCATTTCGCTATGCTCAAGACCGACGCGCATATGCGGTACCGAGCCGTTGCGAGGATACTGCAACAGGTTGATAATACTGATCTTACTGTCCTGGATGTGGGGGGCGGGAGTGGCCACTTGGCCAAGGACTGCCCGGGCTTCCGATTCCTGGCCGTGGATACGGCGCCCTCGACGGGATCGCGCGCGGTGCGGGCCACCGGTGCGGCACTGCCGTTCGCAGACCGCACCTTCGATGTGACACTTTCTCTGGACACCCTAGAGCATGTCAAACCGAGCGAACGTCCGGCGTTCCTCGCGGAGTTACAGCGTGTCGCCCGGCGAGCGGTGGTTCTGACCGCACCTTTCGACACACCTGGCGTGGATACGGCCGAGAGGTGTATCGACTCTTTGCATCGGGAACGGCACGGTGAGGGGCACCCCTGGCTGAAGGAACATCTGGCCCACGACCGGCCCAAACTGGACGAAACGAAAGCCGCATTTCAACGCAACGCCGTTCACATCGAGCCGCTTGGACATTTGCCGCTCTGGTATCGATTACAGCGGCTCGACATGCAGTTGGGGTGGCGGCCCGGAGGTGGAGAGGCGGCAGCGGCGATCGATCGCGCCTACCTTGAGGTCCTGGGTGACCTCGACCGGCTCGAACCTTGTTACCGGTATCTGTTGGCGGTTCGCACGGACGATAAGCCCGGATTTGGGGCGGCGGAGGGGGATTCCGGCCAGTTGTTGGACGCTCTGATGAGGTTCGAGCGGCGTCTGGACACTCTACTTCATCCCGATGGGGAGTTGCTGGGGGCGTCCGGCACACCGGATGGCGGTAGGTCTGTGGATCGTGAACTTCTCCAGTCGTATCGGCGCGCCCTTGGCGGCTGGGAGGAGACCTACGCGGAGACGCTCCGGTTGGCCGAGGAGGGGCATCGCTGGCGGAGCGAGTTCCTGGCTCGGCGTTCCGTGCGCGTTCTGCGGGGAGTTCTGAAGCTGTTTGGACAGGATTTGTAGGCCGGGCCTGGCTCCGAGCCGGGGTCGGCGCTACAGTAATGCGCTGTATCGCGAGTGCGCGAGAACACTCATTCAAAACAACTCTATACAACGACAAGATTGACGGAGCTGGGCCGATGTCTGGACATTCGAAGTGGTCCACCATTAAGCACAAAAAAGCGAAGGTGGATGCCCAACGGGGCAAGATTTTTACGAAACTGATCAAGGAAATATCCGTGGCTGCGCGCTCGGGGGGCGGGGATGTTGACTCCAACGCACGCCTGCGTACGGCCGTCAACGCCGCGCGCACTGCGAATATGCCGCAAGACAACGTCAAGCGAGCGATTCAGAAGGGCACTGGCGAACTCCCCGGAACGCGTTACGACGAGAGCAGTTTCGAAGGGTACGGACCCGGCGGGGCCGCTGTCTATGTTGAGATACTGACTGACAACAACAACCGCACCACTGCGGAAATCCGCCACATGTTTTCGAAATGCAACGGGAATCTGGGCGAATCCGGTTGTGTGGCTTGGTTGTTCTCGAAGAAAGGCCTGATCACGGTCGACAAGAACAACGCCGACGCGGATGCGGTGATGATGACCGCTATCGACAGCGGGGCGGACGACGTGACCGAGGACGGCGACACGATCGAGGTTTTCACTCAGCCCAACGACCTCGAAACCGTGAAGAAGGCTTTGGACGATGCCGGTATCCCGACCGAGGTCTGCGAAGTGAGTTTGATACCTTCTACGACCGTCGACCTGGGTGTGAAAGACGCCAACAATATGCTCAAACTGATGGAGGGGCTGGAAGATCACGAAGACGTTCAGACCGTCGCCTCCAATTTTGACATCTCCGAGGACGTGATGGAGCAGCTGGCGCAGTTGTAGGTTCGCCCGGTACGGCGTTCCGGGTTGGGCAGGGGCTTGAGTCGCGAGACGCCCGTCTTGGGCAATCTTCGACGCATTCAAAGAGGATGAAGTATCGTCAGAAGCCTTATTTCGGCCGGCCAGCCCTGAATGTCTGTCCAATACCGGCAGACTGTGTGTGCCGACGGGTATAGAGGTTCGAGAGAGGCTCCAAGTCACCACAAAACATCTTTTGGAACCAGCAGTTATCGCTGTTTTCTTCATAAGCCGCATTGAACATTCGGCGCTAATCATATAAACTGTAGGGACCTGCATAGAATCCCTATGGAAAAAACGAAACTCAACATGCAGGGAGAACGAAGATCATGTCCCAATATTCAGCAATCGTAGACGTCAATGCCATCGAGATTCTCGATTCCCGTGGAAATCCCACGGTGGAAGTCGAAGTGATGCTTGCGGGCGGAGAAATTGGCCGGGCGGCGGTTCCGAGCGGAGCCTCCACCGGTGAGCACGAAGCCATCGAACTCCGTGACGGAGATAAGAAGCGCTACAAGGGCAAAGGCGTTACAAAGGCTGTCGCCAATGTCAACGAGACGATCGCCCCCGAGATTCTCGGGCTCGACGCTTGCGATCAGCGCGGTCTCGATGCGTTGCTGCTCGAACTGGACGGGACCCCGAACAAGAAGAAATTCGGCGCGAACGCGATTCTGGGTGTTTCCCTCGCCGCCGCCAAAGCCGCGGCCTCTTGCATGGAACTCCCGCTGTACCGCTACCTGGGCGGGACGAACGCCTGCACGCTGCCGGTGCCGATGATGAATGTTATCAACGGTGGATCTCACGCGGACAACAACCTTGATTTTCAAGAGTTCATGATTATTCCTCACGGGGCGTCCTCCTTTAAGGAAGCGCTACGCTGGGGCGCTGAAGTTTTCCACACACTGAAGGGCGTCCTGAACGCGCAAGGTAAAGTGACAGCCGTTGGCGACGAAGGCGGATTCGCTCCTGCGGTCGAAAACAACGAAGAAGGCCTGTCGCTCCTCGTTAACGCGATCAAGAAAGCCGGATACAAGCCTGGGAAACAGATTTCACTCGCGCTCGACGTCGCATCCAGCGAGTTCTACAACAAGAGCAGCAAACGCTATGTGCTCGATGCAGAAGCGAAGCCGAAGAAGACCGCGGCCGAGCTGGTGACGATCTATCAGGATCTCGCCAAAAGATACCCAGTGATCTCCATCGAAGACGGGATGGACGAGAACGACTGGAACGGCTGGAAGAAACTGACCGAGGCTCTGGGTGACAGCGTGCAGCTCGTCGGCGACGACCTTTTTGTGACCAACCCGATCCGCTTGGGCAAGGGCATCAAAGACGGCGTTGGAAACTCGATTTTGATCAAACTGAACCAGATTGGAACGCTCACGGAGACCATGGATGTCATCTCCATGGCCAACAAGGCGGGATACACCGCCGTGATCTCTCATCGCAGCGGAGAGACCGAGGATTCGACAATCGCCGATCTCGCCGTGGCCACGAACGCCGGGCAGATCAAGACCGGATCTCTCTGCCGGACGGACCGTGTCTGCAAATACAACCAGCTGCTGCGCATCGAGCAACAGTTGGGTGAGTGCTCGGTCTATCCGGGCCTCAACGCCATTGTGGGGTGCTAACTGAGCTCTCCTGGAGGTGCTCATGGCCTACATTCGTCTTGCCGCCCTTGCCGGGCTGCTGTTCTTTTGTTTAACGACGGGCCTGTCGTTGGTGCACGAACGCCAATCCAACCTTCGCTCGTATCGGGAGAAGGTGGCGCGGCTGCGCACGGAAGTGGCCGAACTGTCCGGTAATCTGGAAGAAACTCGGACGTGGGCGACGCGACTGGAGACCGACCGACTGGCTTGGGAAGAGGTTGCACGAAGGCGAATGGGGTATCTCGTCCCCGGTGAGGTCCTGGTCACCTGGGACCGTTAAGAGTGAGCCGGTCCGGTTTTGGCCTCTCGATGGCATCGGAACGCCCATTCTGTGATCCCGGACCGCTTGCCCCGCAATGGGCACTAAGTCTGGCGTTTACGGATTGTTTTGGACAAAGTCCTTGACAGAACAGGGTGAGTCGAGTTAACGTATAGTCGCAGAAAGTCTGAAGTTGTGGTTGGGTGAGACGATGGCCTGTCGGCCCTCGAGGATTTCATCCCACCGCGTGAAAATACGAGAGAAGCGGACTGAAATAGATGATTTGACGCGGGGTGGAGCAGTGGTAGCTCGTCGGGCTCATAACCCGGAGGTCAGGGGTTCGAATCCCCTCCCCGCAATTAAGTGATAACGCCGTCTTCGGACGGGCTCATGCTTGCGGCTCTCAGTGATCCGTCGGATGTTCTGAGCGCCGTTGATTTGTTTCCCCGCTTAACCAGCGGGTCTCCGGAGGATTCTTCGATGGCTCGCCCAAGGGAAACACGGCCAAGCATTCCGCCCGGTGCGAAGAGGGACCAGGAGCAGCGCCACGACGATTTGCGGTGCTTCGAGCAGGGTAGTCTGCGTTATGCGGCGTTCCTGACGATGCTCGTAGATGCGTTGTCAGGGCTTCGGCGACCGTGACTAAGAAAGAGATCATAGAAATCGTCGCTCAGCGTACTGGGCAACGAAAAAACCACACGAAGGTTATTATCGAGTGTGTGTTTGATGTCTTTATCGAGACGCTCGCTCGCGAACGCCGGATTGAGGTTCGCAATTTCGGAGTCTTTCGTGTCAAGGAGACTCCTGCGCGAATCGGCAGAAACCCTGTGACAAAGGAATCGGCGGACGTCCCAGCCCGTAACATCGTTCAGTTCAAGGCCGGGAAGTATATGAAAGATATTGTGGCGGGGGCCGTTCCCGCCAGCGACAACACGGACGGCGGGCCCGAGACGCGAGTTGAGCCCGTGCCCGAGGTGGCTTCGAAACCGGATAGCGCCCCTTCGCAACCAGAAGAGGGCGCAAAGACCGTGCACGAAGCCGATCAATCCGCACCGGGGGGAGATTTGCAATGACCGAAATCGAAGCCGCGGGCGTATTCGAACTCCGGGTTGACGGTGAAGTCTATCGCAGTGTGGCCAAGCGTTGTCTCGACCGGGTTCCTTCCATCTGGACGGATCGCCGGATTGCCCAGTTGCCCCGGACGACACGGACGGGGCTTACCGCGCCCGAAGTGCGGATTCAAACCGCCGACAACGGGCCGATTCA
>CAYTDF010000010.1:9541-17422 GCA_964436365.1 uncultured bacterium
GTCGTGGATGTGGACGATTCTGTTCCCATCCCCGCCGTTGCTTCTTCCCTTCAACGGGAAGTAAAGACCGTTATCGAGGATATGACGGGCGCTGAGGTCAGCCGGATCGATGTTTCGGTTCGGCGTCTCTGGTCCGCTAGCGAATTCACACCTCCCCCCCCAGTGCCCAAAAGCCGTGGGGGTGGCGAGGATGACAAAGAGACTTAATCTCCCACCTTTTACGGTGGAGGTCGCTGTATCCGTCCCCGTATCCGCACCATCCGTTACCACGGTGCCCGCGGGTTTGAGGACGGACTGACCGAGGAGGAGGAACAACCATGATTCGATCCGCTCAGCTTGCCTCAGCCGGTCTCCGCTCACCGTCAAGACCGATGAGAGGGGCAAGGTTGTGGAAAGGGATGTCCGTAGCGCTTTTTGTGGGCGCGCTGGCATGCCTCATCTCGGCTCCCTCCGTAGCGTGGTCCCAGGCGGCTAACGAGCTACGTATCGCGATCCAGTCCGACAGCGACAGGGTCGGTGAAGTGCTCCTATCGACAAACGACGCTGGCGACCTCGAACTCGTCGGCTTGGTCGGTGCGGTGCCTAATGGCTCGCAAGTCAGTTTTTCCCGCGAGTCCATTTTCTTTTTGCCCATCGGCAATCCCGCTTCCGTTACGGCCACCCCTCCCGGAGGGTTCCCCGGTGCGGGGGAAGGCAACGCTGTGACGTTCGATCCGGCCGAGGTCACACGTGACATCATTTTCCTGAATATCGTCACCACCCAGAATGAGACCATTAAAGGCTCGGTGCCTTTTGCGCTCGATGCGAATGGTCGTCTCACGAGCGACGCAGCTATCGATGGTGTGGCTCGCAAGGTCAAGATCGTCGCAGCCGACGCCGCCAATGACGCGCTTGTGGGTGAGATGCTGTTGACGCAGCGCCAAGTCAGTGGACTGGTTGCGGACGTCTTCGAAGGGCTTCCCGGCGCGGTTCCCGCGCTCTCTGTCGTCACGATCACGCACGACAATTTCCGCCCGTTCCCGGATCGCGTTGTCCAAGACATCGTTCTGGACACGCTCGATAGCGGCTATACGGTTGCCGGTGATGCTGGACCGTCGAGCAACGGCTATCTCGAACAACTGGTTCTGGGTGACCAGAACAGCGGGAACGTGACTCGGGATGGCGTCGGCACGGTCGACGGTGTTCTGACTCTCAGCATTCTGCAGGCGGGTTCCAACACACCATTCATCGCCACCGTCCAGAACGACATCTCGGCCGAACTCGCGCTCGATGCGATTGTCGACGGTGTCAACAACAACAACGTGGCGACAGCCAATGACGCATTCCCGTTACCCGACGCGGTTGGGACATTCAGCGGGGCTGTGACCGGCGGCGAGGCCGCTGGTGGATTCGTGCTGGCAGGCTTGGAGACGGGTGTTCTCCAGACCGCCGAGATTCAGGCTGATGGAACTTTCAGTTTGACTCTGACCGGCGCAGGCACCGCCGACACCCCGGCTTCGACCATCGATGTCGTCTTCACCGACCTTCTCGGAAACACTGCGACGCAGTCGCTCGCTCTCGACACGGCTTCGAATCTGTACCAAACGGCTGTTGACGATGCGGTTCTCGACATTGTCGGCACGATCTCGGGACGGGCCGAGCCGGGTTCCGCGATTTCAGTGGCCGGGCAGATCTTCGGCGGTGTGGATATGGGCGCGCCCACTCACATCGAAACCGTTGTGGCCGACAACGCGGGTGATTTTACCGTTGATATTCCAGCATCACCGACCGTCACACTCACCGTCGCCGACCGGGCGGGCAACACCTCCACGCAGGTCGTGGATGTCGACATCGTGGCCGACCTCTCCGGCGTGACTGTTGACGATACCGCTTCCGGTCTTGCCGGTACGGTGGCCGGTCTCGCCGAGCCCAATGCTTCGATCTCAGCTTACGCTCAGGTTTTCGGCGGTGTGGACTTGGGTGCCCTCACTCTCGTGGATACAGTGGCCGCCGCGAACGATGGCAGCTTCTCCATCGATATTCCGGCTTCGCCTACCGTGACTCTTACCGCAGTCGACCTGGCTGGTAACAGCGCGAGCCAGGCATTCGACATCGACATTATCGGTGAGGATCCCGTAATCGCCGTGAACAGCATCCTCGCCGTTCGTACTGGCGATGGGATTTCCTATTCACTCGATGGCGTTGCCGAAGCGGACGCACAAATCCGTGTGATCGGCGCGGCTCTCGATTTCACGGCGCTCGACCCCGCAATCCCCGATAACACGCCTAGCGCCGATCTCCCGGACAACGGACGTGTTTATTACGACCGTAACGATCCCTCCGCGACGGCCGCTGACGGCTCGTTTACAGTCACATTCAACGGTGCACTTGGAGAGACCGTCTTCCTGCGAACCGTCGACATTGCGGGTAACCTTAGCAACTACGTGGCACTTACTCTCGAGGTGCTCCTCAGCAATATCGCTGTCGTGACGACCGTTACCAACTACAGCCGAGGCAGCAGCGACCTCCTCACCGTAACCGTCACCGACAGCACGACCGACGCACCGTTGGATAACCTTTTCGTGAACCTCTTCAGCGATGCATCCCTGACACTTCCGCTCATCGACATCAACTTCTGGATGACCGGTTTCCACGGCGACGGGACTGTGATTATCGATGTTCCCGAGTATCTCCTGGAAAGCGACGTCACCGACGGTTCAACGTTCATCGACGGCGGTGTGATTCTGATTAGTGACGACTTCGGCACCCAACTCGCCCGAGTCGATATTCCTGCGACACTGGATCGAACAGGACCGACCATCGGCTTCGCGATCCTTCCCGACGTCGACCTGCAACTTGTCGAACGCGGAAGCGGAGGCGTGGACGTGTTGAATATCCTCAACATCCTTCCCGCTGCCTCCAACGCGCTTACATCCATTCCGGCCGACGCCGTGCCGTTTGCCGCTATCCTTGCCGACGGAAACGCGGACGGTGCGATCGACGTCAACTCAACCGATATCGTCGTTGTCGCCATCGCTCCATTCAACAGCCTTATGGCTTCTCAGAATGGTTTCGCGTTCGACATCTCCGGTGTTAGCAACATCTACTTGGGTGACAACTCCTGGGATGCCGCCACGCAGACTGTGGACGGCTATGAGGAAGTCTTCGTCGCCCTCTTCGATACCTTCTACAACTTCGCGATCGACCCAATTCCACTCCGCCTCGATACACGGATCGACGATCCGTCCGCGGATGCCATCACCGTCACGATGAGCAGTGTGACTGGGACTGCGGGTGCTGCGGAAGCCGGTGGCTCAGTGACTCTGTACGCCAACGCCTCTCTGACGGACTACCTCGGTTCCGCCCAGGTCGATGACACGGGTGCGTTTGTCATCACCTATAGCCGTGATTCGGTCGAGGAACTCTTCCTCGTGGCGACCGACGCGGCGGGGAACCGTAGCAACCCACTGAACCTCAAGGCCATCTCGTCGCAGCTTCAGTACGTGATCGCCGACGGGCTCGGACTCTTCCACACATCGACGGAGACGCTTTCCGCCGATGCGCGTGAATCCGACATCATCAGAGCGATCGCTCCTCATGTCGATTCGAATGGCGCATTCTATCTTCTCGATGGATTCGGAAGCATCTCGAACTATCGTCTGCAGTCCTCTCAGGCTGCCGCGAGCCCGCTTCCCGCCATCGCCGACCTCGGCCTGACCGCCGACCTCGCACGCGATATGGAAGTTACGAGTATTTCCGACAGTGCCAGCTCCGGATACATCCTGCTCGGACAAGGTTTTGTCGTCCCGTTCGGCGATGCGCCTTTCCTTGGCGATATTCTCGACGGTTCAGCCGAACGCAGCCGTGTCTCTTTGGACGGTACTCTGGTTTTGCTTGACGAAAACGGAAACGGTGAAGCGGACATCTTCATCAATGAGGATATCAACGGAAACGGTGTCCTGGACGTTGAAGTTGTGCCTACCGACGACGGCGGCTTCGAACTTATCACCGAGGATACGAATGGGAACGGCGTCCTCGACCATGAGGCGGAAGCCGTGGTTGATATGAGTGACGTGAATGTTGGATTCAACTTCGATGTGGCCCGCGACCTTGAAGTCGTTCGTGATGTCGACGGCGAAATCTCGGGTTATGTCCTGTTGGACGGATTCGGGACTCTCCATACGTTCGGCGAGACCGACATCGAATTGACCAACACACGAGTGAACTTCAACTACGCCTATCAGGCGCTCGAACTGGTTGCCGACGGCGCAAACAACATTGTCGACTTCATCGCCGTTGACGGTGAAGGCCAGATCGTCGGCTTGCCCGATGGCCGTCTCGGTGCGCCGCCGTTGGAGACGGACGGTGTGCCCTGAGGTGATGCGGGTGATTTGAGCGCTGCGCTCAATGTCGTCCTGCCGTCTTTCGGGTTCAACATCCTCCGTGATATCGAAGCCAACCCGGTCGACCTTAGTGGGAACGGACTCACGAGCGATGGCACGGACGGCTTCTACGTTTTGGACGGTTACGGTGGAGTCCACGCCATCGGTGGCGCGGCCCCTCTGAACAATACGATCTTCCTCGGTTTCGATATTGCCCGAGACCTGGAGTTTGTTTCGTTCTAATGTGGGTGAAACGCGGGCAGCCCCCCGTGCTTCGACTTTCGATCATGAATACTGTTCGAGGAGGGCAGGGACTGGGTGTTCCTGCCCTCCTTTGCATTTCCCGGGACAGGGCCGACAAGCACCGCCCGCCCGAGCCAAGCAGAGCGAGGTGAGTTGACGGGTGATTAGGAACCAACGGCTTACAATCTGTTTTGTACTCGGCCTTCTCGGCGCGGGAGTCGCCGCATTTCAGGGGCTGTTGACTCACCGGCTGACAACGACAGAGGCATACGCGCGTTTCGATTCCGAAATGCCGTCCATCGCCGCTCAAACCGCGGCCAAACTCGTGATCGCCGAACTCCCGACGACCCGGGATAAAGCCAAGAATCAGCTCGTGCTC
This sequence comes from uncultured bacterium, assembly GCA_964436365.1. Taxonomy (GTDB): domain Bacteria; phylum Hinthialibacterota; class Hinthialibacteria; order Hinthialibacterales; genus CAYTDF01. Next base: position 14,525 of record CAYTDF010000010.1, read on the forward strand.
GACAAACTCAACGCCGATGACCCGCGAATCGCCTTCGCTGCCCTGGTCGATCCTCTTTACCAGGTCTCAGTGAGTTCATCCTCTAAGAACGAGACGCCCGGCGAGGACGCCGAGAGTGAGTTCGACCGGGCCTCCGCCGATGCCATCCCCCCCGAACTCTCGCTCACAGATATCGTCAAACGCGTCACCCCGATCGGTTTTCCCCATTTGGGTGAGTATTATCAGCCTGTTTTCAGGCACGAGGGTCCGGCCTGGGGGCAGCTGCGGCTGGTTTGGAACCAGCGGCCTCTACACGACGCACTCCGTAGGAATTTCCAAAGAACCGTTCTCCTCGTCGCGATTACCTTTTTCCTCGTCTCCGTTTTGACGTATTGGCTCTACGGCAGTGTGGTGCTCGGGAGTATCGAGCGAATGGCCGACGCGATTGACCACATTTTGAGCGATCGAACCTGCGCACGGCTCGAACCTTCGATCCTCTCCTTGGATCTGCTCCCACTGGTTACGCAGATCAACCGCGTTCTCGAGGGCCATGAGCACGATCGAAAACGCGCCATCCTGCTCGAAGAACAACTGGGGCAGGCCGAGACCTCCTACAATGATTTCCGAGGTCGGACTACAAGACAGCGAGAGACCATCGAACATGAAAAAGAGATGGCTCTCGTGGCTTTTCACGAGATATTCGGTAATACGACGGATGGTATCGTTGTCGCCGATCATAACGGTGAAGTCGGCGCCGCCAATCGTTCCGCTCGGCGCTGGCTCGGCCTTCGCGACAGCACCGAAGAGATGATAAAGGATGAGTCGCTCCTGGCTCTGATCCGCCAGCTCACGCGTGAGAACGGGGAAGAGCGTGCTCAAACCGGCGCTTGGACCTATCGCGATACCGTCGATGGTCAATCTCGCCAGGCTCGTGTGTACGCCCGTCTACTCGACCGACACGAGGGCGGCCGCGGTGTCGTGTTACTGCACATTTTCCCCGAACGAAGCCGTCGAGGCGGTGGAGGAGGCACGCTTGAACGACTCTATGCCCGTTTCGTCGAGGAAGTCGTTCAGCCCGTGATTGCCGCCGGCCTGTCGGGTGACGTCGCTCTCAAAGGAGAGTTGCGCGCCCCCGAGTTTGCCAATCTCGCGCTCTGGGCCGGGAGGATGAGTCAACTTCGTGCCATCGACGCGTCTGTCGCGACTGGCCGGAGCCGGGTGACTCCCATCGAGCGGTTCGACTTGGGAGCGTGGCTCTCCAAACAACTCGAAGCGCCCGATCTTTTTGCGGACAAACTCTCGGTTCGTCTCTATTCCCCCGAAGTGCACGCCATGGTGGCGGTCGCTCCGCCGTTGCTTGAACTCGCTTTTGACGGTCTCGTCGCCTTTCTTCACGAAGCGGCGCCACCGGATAAGCGTTCCAAGAAGAAAATCAAACCGCAGTCGGACGCCGATCTCGATCCGATCGAGTGGGTCGTCCGGCTGGAGCGTGACACTCAAGACAGAGCGGAAGTCATCTTCTCCCCCACTTCCGAGTTCAAGCTCGCGTCCTTGAGCCACCTAAATGTTTTGCGCGAGGCGACGGACACGCCACGACCGGGCACGGTACCCTATGCGGAGAGATTGACCTGCCGACAAGAGATCGCGCTGGTCTCGTTCCTGACCGCGCACACCCTCGTCGGCGGAGCGCTTCGCGTTCAACCCGCCGACCGCAAGAATCCGCCCGTCATTCACTGGGTCTTTCCGAATCCAGAGCAGCCTTCGGGTACACCACCGATTGCCCGACGCCTACGACCCAAAAGCGGCGGAATGAACTCTATGCTCGAACGGTTCTTCAGTGGATAGCCAGCGATGAGCTCCCGGCAACCGCTTCTCCTTGCACCGTGCTCGTTCACAGTCACCCTATGGATGGTGATCCTTTCCTCTTTTAGCCCTCTCTCGACGCGTGCCGAATCTCTGGACGATATCTACCTGTTCGGCGCGCATGTCTATCGTGTTCCACCGCCTCCCCTCGCAGACGTCTTCGAAGATTTGGCCGTGATGAAGACGTTGGGGATGAACCTCGCCAACATCCAAGAGACCTGGGCATGGGATAATCCCCGGGAGAATGAGTACGATTTCTCCAATCTCATCGCCATTGTCGAAGAGGTGCGCCGGTTGGGGCTGAAGGCTTCCGTCACGGTGACTCTCGAGGTCGCGCCAAAATGGGTCTGGGACAAATACCCCGATGCGCGCCTTCTCAATGCCTACAACGAGCCCTACGAAGACCCCACTCAATATGTGATGCCCGCCGATGGAAAGCCGGGACCTTGCTGGGATCATGAAGGCGTCAAGCGTGAGGCCGAGACGTTTCTCCACAAAATCGCCGAGGCCATGCGGCCCTACGAAAACATGGTCTACTGGAACGTGTGGCAAGAAGTGCATCTCTGGTCTATCCGTCCGAATACGTCTTCGATGGAGAGATTGATGCCCTACAACCCAGAGACGCTCCACAAGTTCCGGGCTTTTCTGCGAGAGAAATATGAAACCCTGGGCGGCCTAAACGCTGCCTGGAAGACTCGCTACGGGATCTGGGACGAGGTCGATCCTCCGCGCGCCTACCTTTCCGTGCCCAGTTTCATCGACTGGTCGCGCTACATCCACGAGGGGTACCTGGCCGGGACTCTGGAGTGGAGGCGAAAGGTATTACGTGAGGCCGACTCTCAACGACGACCGGTCGCCGCCCACACCGCGACCCCGTATTTTGGAACGACGTGCGAGTTCGATTGGTCGAAGAAACTGGATGCTTATGGGACGTCGTTTTACCCCACCGTCTCTGTGCACCAGAACTGGGAGTCTCGCGACGGATTGATGGAGGAAGGCTTCTCTCGCTACCAAGAGCTCTGGTCCTCTCTTTTTCACATCAACTACTCGCGGTGC
>CAYTDF010000010.1:17432-20680 GCA_964436365.1 uncultured bacterium
TTTACAGTTCGGGGCGATGTAAGCGCCGCCGATTTGCGACGATGGCTTCTGCTCCAGCTCGCGGCCGGTAGTCAGGGCGCTGTCTTATGGAATACGCGTCCCGAACTTTTCTGGAACGAGGCCCAGGGACAAGGATTTCTCGACGGAGAAGGCCATCTCCAGCCACGCGCGAAGTCGCTAGAGGCATTCGGGGCGGCGCTTCGGAAACACGGTCCTCTAATGGCTCGCTCCGTCAAACCCGTACCTCTGGTGGCGATCTTTCAGGATGAGAATCTGTTTCGTTTCGCGATGGGGTCGGGACAGACCGGTCTCGTTGTCGAGTCGATCCGGGGAAGCTACAAGGCCTGCTTCGATGCGGGGGTGGAAGTAGACATCGTCGATGGCGATCGGACCGGTGCAGAGTCGCTTGCGGCGTATCGAGTCGTGATTCATCCGTTTCCCGCGTTGATGTCTGACGCGGTTGCCCGAAAACTCCAGACCTATGTCGAACGCGGAGGGACGCTGATCAGCGGTCCTGTTCCGGGACGCTTCGATGAGCATGGATTCGCACGGCATGGCTTCATGAGTCCAGCGGTCGAGCACCTGTTTGGGGTTCGCCACGAGTCGCTCCGGCAAGTCGCCGAATTCGATGGCCGCGAGCGATGGACGCCTGCCGAACGGCGTTATGGGGATCTGGTCCCACCCACACGGTTGGTCGGCGTGGGACCGCTCGAAGGCTTTGAACCCAAGGCGGCGCTCTACCTTCAGACATTCGAGACAGATTCCGCGAAACCGACGCTTCTCTGGAACGACCGTGTTGTGGGCGTGGTGAACGATCTGGGGCGAGGGAGTGCGTACCTCTTCGGAACGCATCTCATCTTTTCGATTCTGGGCGAGAAGTGTGACGCCTCTCAACGGATCTTCGCGCGGATCCTCCAGACAGCCGGTGTGGAACGTGAAGCCGAACGTCTCTTGGTGTGCAGGCGGGTTTGGAAGACCGAGGAAATCGTTTTCGCGTTCAACCCCACCGGTGAAATCCAAGCCTGGGAACCCGGGGATGCGTATCCCGAAACGTTCGAAGAACTCCTCGCTGAGGAGCGTGTCGATGCACGTTCGCCGATTCCCATTCCGCCTTACGATCTACGAGCTTTTGTGATGCGCCGCGTCATTGAGAAAGGCGCGAGACCTCGCTGACGCTTTACCGGTCGCTGTCCGCTTCGCGCACGGCATGGACGAAGGCGCGCATCTTGGCGTAGTCTTTCACAGCGGGAGCGCTCTCGACGCCGCTGGCGACGTCGACCGCATAAGGCCGCACGGTCCGAATCCCTTCAGCAACGTTCTCCGGGTTCAACCCACCGCTAAGAATAATGCGCCCGAAACGTTTTGCGCGAACCGCCAGATTCCAATCGAACCGCTTGCCCGTACCGCCGGGCAATGTCTCACTGGGTGTATCCAATAAGAATGTCGTCGATGGGATGCCGAGCGTATCGAGCCTTCGGACGCCTTCCGCCAAATCTTCTTCGGTCCGGGGCCGGATGACCGGGATGACCCGCGCGCCGAATCTTGGCTGAGTATCCCCACATCCGAGGTTCTTGGATTCGAGCAGATCGTGCGGTTGCACGGCGTGTAATCCTACTTGCTGTACGATTGCGCGTACCGATTCCGCACACTCGTCGACGAAGATTCCCACGAGGGTGATGAATGGGGGAACGCTCGTGGCGATTTCCTCAGCACGGTCCGGGTCGATATAGCGCTTCCCCGGCTTCCAGAAATTCAAGCCCAGAGCGTCCGCGCCCGCCTCGACCGCCGCCTGGGCGTCTTCAATCGTTCGAATTCCACAGATCTTGATTCTTGTCATTCGCTTCATCCGCTCCAAGCGAAACTAACGTTCCGCACGATACTCCTGGATAAACCGCAATAGATCGGCCCCGTCGACGGTACCGTTCTCATCGAGGTCCAGAGTGGAGTTAACCGCCATCTCTTCCGAACCGTAGAGATGCGCCAGGTGAAACAGATCGAGACCGTCGACGTGGGTGTCTCGATTGAGGTCGGCAGCAACGGGTTCGGGCGTCTCTGTTGGAACGGGTGTTTCGGTGGGTGTGGGGGCAGGCCCCGCAGTGAACGACAACGTACGCCGTGCGCTCTCTTCGCCGAGAGTTCCATTCTCATCCAGCCCGAAGACACTCCAGGTCAAGCTGTAGTCCCGGTCGAAGACAAAGGTAATATCGAACGTGTTCTCCGCCGTGTCATGGCTTTGCAAGACCTCGCCCGCTTCCTCGATCTGCAGGCGGTAGTGATCCGCACCTGGAACGGCACTCCATTGAAAGGGAATCTTCAACGTCTTCCCATATTCAAGTCCAACCGGAAAGTCGTCCGGGGGGAAGAGCAACGACGGTGCGGGGAGCGTGACACCACCGGTCGGGGTGGGCGTGGGGGTGACCGCCGCGTCCGCGACGAGACCCCAATCCACGCTCGCGGGGCTCGTCTCTCCCAATGCACCGATCGCCTGCACCGCCCAGCGTACTTGGTCACCGTCGGACACGATCCAGGTGGCCGTGGTTTCAGTGGCGTCACTGATGTGCGGTTGCTGCACCATTCCATTCACGGCGCTGGTCACCCGATAGGATACGGCCCCCTCCACCTCCGACCATTGCAACGCGACGCCTTCCGCGAACCGCTCCGGTGAGAAATGGGTATCGTCTGGAGGCGCCACCGGCTGGGGTGTGGGAAGCGTTGGGAGAGTCGGGCTGGGGGTTGGGGTCTGCGTTGCCGGACCCAGAGTCGGGGTGGGCGTGGGGGGATCGCCGATGGTGAACGACCGAGTCTCTTCGCTACGGCCAACGGGGATACCGTCGATCGTCGACCGTACGTACCACTCCACCGTTGTGCCTGGGGCGCTGCCGAAGCCGCGTTGATACAGACTGTCGCTGACGGGAATCTCGTTCGCGTCTTTGCCGTTCACGGAGAGGTAAAGGATATATTCCGCACCGGGCACGCTTGTCCAGCGGAAGGTGATTCCCGGGCTGACCGCCTTCTCGGGCGTGAAGTTCTCGCCGTCATTCGGTTTGAGCAGAACTGGAGAGTACTCCTGTGCTTGCGCCGTTGAGGAGGCAAGGCACAACAGAATCGATGTCAGCATCAGGAGGCTGCTTCTGTGAGTCTGCAACATGACACCGCTCATTCTGGTCTTGCCTCTCGCGAGCACGCGGGATGGGCTCTATCCTTACCAAGAACAACCCTCCGAACCTCCGTTTACTGTGGAGCCCATA
>CAYTDF010000010.1:20690-21856 GCA_964436365.1 uncultured bacterium
CGGTGCCTGGGCCCCGGAACGGCGGACTCCGCGCGCCCGGCCATCGCAGGCGCTTTGCCGCAAGTGACACCTCGTTTGTGCGCTACCGGATTATCTATCGAGAGACGCTCATGGCGTGTGAACTGCTCATCTTTGCGAAGGAACCCCGGCCAGGGCGGGTGAAGACGCGCTTGGCGGAACGTATCGGAACGGTGCCCGCAGCTGGGATCTACTCGATCCTACTCGACTGGGTTGTCCGGCGGTGTCAGAGCTCCGCGAAACGCTGGCGAACCGTTGTCTGTCTCACGCCAGATGACGCCGTGGCGCGTTCGGACAGGTTTCTTCCCGCTGGACTCCCCGTCTGTCGCCAAGGCGATGGCGATCTGGGAGAGCGTTTGGAGCGCGCTTTTGCCGAAGCTTGGGCGCGGGGCGCCCGGCACGCCGTCGCGATTGGCACCGACTGCCCGGATCTGTCGGAGACCGATATCACTGGAGCGTTTGCGGCGCTTGAGGGTGTGGATGTGGCACTCGGTCCGGCTGTCGACGGTGGTTACTACCTGATTGGATTGAGGGCTTCGGAGCCGAACTCGCTTCGTCTTTTCCGGGACGTGGACTGGTCGACCGAGCGCGTGTATGCACAGACTCTTCGGCGAGCGGCCGCCGAGAAACTGCGGGTCGGAGAGCTCCCCACTCGCCGAGACATCGATACGCTCGACGATCTAACTGTCCTGTTGGAGCGAGGGGATGAGGGGCTTTGTTCCCGTCTGCGTAGCGTTTTGGACGGCGCTGTTCTGGAAGGCGAGGAGGGCGAAACGCCCTAGCGAGAGCGGGGGGACAAGCCGACTGAACACAAAAACCCCAGCCTCATCACGAGACTGGGCGTTTGGGGAGACCGGGTGTTTGCGGTCGATATAATCGAGATAAATTGTGGCGCGTTAAAACGCGGTATCAGGTCTTGCCCTTGCAGGGGATGGAGCCGTGGTTGGCTTTCTTGCTGCGCCACTTTAGTTTCTTGGCTTTTTTCTTACCCATCGCTTTTACTCCTGACTCCCGGACCTCATGGCCGGACTTTTTCACAGACGAAGACTATAGCGGCTCCGAGGGGCTCAGGCTACGGATGTGCGACGGCCCCGAGAGCATCGTTGGGTGTGCGCTCGGGGCCGTCTAGGACTTGCTTTCAACTGTAT
>CAYTDF010000011.1:0-8234 GCA_964436365.1 uncultured bacterium
TTCAACCAGAGGTTGGGAGCCGCTTCAAATTCAACTAACTATGGCACATACTCGGGTACGAAACGAGGCTCAAATAGGCACGAACAGAAGGTAATGCACACGGGATTCTAGAGTCTCGCTGGAGAGGATTCGCCGGGTAGCGCAAAGCGAAGTCATCACAACACGAAGACCTCTCGAGTGAAGCCACTGAAGTACAGAACCAGTTCGGGCAAGACCCAACGCTTGTATCTTCATGAATAGAGATACAGACTTACTCCACTACGCCACACTCGCTCGAATCGAGACTTCATGTGACTTCACCCACGCACAAAATACATAACAGAGTTCACACTCGTGAAATACGATTCAATATCGAATCCGTTTACGCGTTCGATATCCACAATCGGCGACCGGCGATATGAGAACTTATTCTCACAAGCCGTTTCGATTCGCCGTGCCCGGTACACGTTGTCTTGCGCTCCACACGCCCCCCCCGCATAACGAACGTTCACCACCCAGTCGCGCGCGTGCTCTTGTTCTTCGCTTTACGGAGAGTGGGGAGAGTGCCGTCGAATGCGGCTGCTTGAGAAGGCAAACCTCAAGCACCCGCGGAGATCGTCGACCGGTCGATTCAGAGTCGCGCGTCGGCACACGAGCTCGTCCGACAACGACAACGGATACTTGTGAGGCAGACCTGGGGAGGATCGGCGTGCATTGAAGAATAGACGACGGAGCCTCGCGGAACGCTCATCACCATCGAATCCGGGCTCAAAAGGGAGATTGACAACTCCAGAAAACGACCGAGAGGTCGATAATTACTTGAATGCTCCATGGCGGAGCGTTCGAGATAGGGCGCGCACAAGGTTCATGCCGCGTGAAGTGAGTAATTGCGGGCGGCGGGGTCGGCTCGCGATAGAATGATGGGAGACGCGATGGAGAGGCTACTCAGGATCTCTCTCCATCGCTGGTTCCGATTGCAGGACGCAAGCGCCGGCCCCCTGCGGATGTTGTGTGCGCGTTGATCGGAAGAAATTCTGGAAGAACGCTCTAGGACATTCGGTTCGCCATGCGGAAACGAAGTCTCGCTATCGTCATCCTCCTGACCGCGCTCACTGAGCCGTCGCTAGCCCAATTTGTGCGGCCATACGCGGGAAACGGGATTCCGGCGTACGACGAATCCTTGCAGGCGGCGGTCTTTTCCAGTCTCAACTCCCCGGCTGCCATCGCCGTCGACGCCACGGGCGGACTGTATATCGCCGATACAGGCAATCACCGCGTTCGTCTGGTTACCGACGGTACGAGCATTGAGAGCCTCATCGGAACCGGACTTCCAGGATACAGCGCCACAGAAACGATCGCCGATCTGGCTCCCATCAACCAAGTCCTCGATGTCGCGGTAGACGCGACCGGCTGTCTCTATATCAGCGATGCCAGCAACACCCGAATCCGGCGTAGACAGACCGACGGCACAATCGAAACCGTGGTTGGCAACGGGACGATCGGATTCATAAACCCAGGAATTACAGGTACTAGCACACCACTTGGCGTGGCGCGCGGCCTGGTGATTGACCCGACAGGCAACCTTGTCTTTGCGGATGGCGGAGGCGTTTTCCGTCTGGAATCCGACCAGACGGTTTCGCTCATCGCCGGTGCAACCGCGACCGGAAACACGGGCGACGGGGGGCTAGCGGGGCTAGCGGGGCTAGCGCGGTTCTCCGCAATCGCCGATCTCGCGTTTGGCCCCACCGGACAGCTCTATATCGCCGATGCGGGAAACCATCGCGTAAGGGTCGTCGACCTGACAGGGTCGGTAACAACCGTGGGTACGGGAACGCCGGGATTCAACGGTGAGGGGATCACAGCCGAGCAAGCACAGTTAGACACACCTGTTTCGATATCGGTGGATACGGAGGGGCGTCTCTACGTTGCGGACAACGGGACCAAGACCATTCGGCGTGTGGATTTGGATGGGAAACTGCACACATTCGCCGGAGGCGCTCCGATCGGCCCGGCGACCGACCATATCGTAGCCATTGCCACGGCGTTCGGCTCGCCCGTCGACATCGAAGCTGGACAATTTGGCCGTGTCTATGTGGCCGATATGACCGATCACCGCGTGCGTGTCATCGAATCGGCGGGGTTGGCCCCGCAGGTGGTCAACGACGCAACCCGCAAGAGCGCCGACCTGCCGGGAAACGCCAGACTAGAAGTTCTCGCGACCGGTGGAGTCACTCCGGGAGGATCGCCGCCGCCCGTCGGCGCACGACGGTTGAGGCAAGGCGCTCGCCTGGGGCTGGAATTCGATATCGGCGACCGAAGCAACGCGGGCGCACCCTTGGATGTGAGTGTCGACTTGAGCGCGTTCGGTCCTAGTCCCGGCGCGGTTACGCTCATCGTCGACGGAACGGCAGTCGTCCCGGCAATGACAGGTGACGTAGCAACGTTCTTGGCGACACCCGACGACGCGCGTTCGATCTCATCGGTGAGCATGTCTTTCGATGTGAGCGCTGTGCCGAGTTCCCCGGCCACACCGACCGGCGTTACGGGCAGTGTCGTGATTGTCGACGTCACCGATACGGCATCGGGAGAGAGCCTGTCCTGCACCCACGCGCTAAATGTGGCCTTTACCGGCGACCCTGCGGCCGGTGTCATCTCGACCACGGTGGAGATCGACAACACACCTCCGGCCGTCGTGGCCATCGACACCCTGGTTTCATACGATCAAGGATCGAGTTTTGTCGCGTTGGTGACGCCCTCGGTCGGCAACGGCGACATCGTTCTGGTTTCGGTTCAGGTACAGAGCGACAGCATCGCCTCCACAACCCAGGATATCGCCAACCGCTTTAATCCTCAGCTCGGGACCGCTCGCATCGTGCACATCGAGGAGAGCGTTACCCCTCTGCTTTCCGCCCCCGGAAACGCGGCTCTGTTTCTATACCAAATCAAGGCGGAGGTGGGTCCGTCGGTGAATCCGATCAATCCCCAAGTGCCGAAGATCCAGTTGTGGGACAACCTGGGAAATGTGGCCGAGTTTTCTTTACAGCCTTTCGGTATCAACACCACGGGAGTCACGCTGGCGCTCGCACGGCTCTTCGTAAACGGCCAGGAACCTCCCATCGGCGCGTTCACCACCGGTCCCGATCTCGGTCCATCGGCGGTCGCTGAGCTGCGTGCGGGAGATCGGGTCGAGCTGATCGCCAACATTTTCGGTCACAACGAATCCGGCCTGGAAACGATAACCGCCAACTTCTCACCGTTCTACCCACCGGAACTGTCGGCGTTGACCGATGAGCTGCTTCCCTCGGCTACGTCGGAGGCCAACTTCATTCTCACCGCAACCTGGACGGTGGCCACAATCGATCTTGCGGCGGGCGGAGTGGCAAACGTCACATTCGCGGACGCGGTCGACCGCGTGACAGCCGCGCTGGACATTCAGGTCAACGCCATCCCCGCCGAGGCGACTCCAACCGCCATGCCAGGGATTCTCGGGAGTCCGGGCATCGCGCTACAGCCGGAGGCGAATCCGGTGGGCGCTGTGGCGATACGCATTCGTACGGATGATTCGGACAGCGGCTTCGATCCAACTTATTTCGACTCACCCAAGATCGCCCTCGACACCAAACCGCCGACGGCCACAGTCACCGTGCAGGTTACGCCACCGGTTCGCCCCGCGCCGAGTGTTCCCGATGTCCCCGACCGAATCCGCGCGGGGAATATGCTGACCTATGCCGTGCAACTGATTAACGCAAAAGCCAACAGCGCAGGCGACGACGGTTTCGCCTCGCTGGAGGGTTTCGACGGCATCCGAGCGGACTTGCACGAGCTGGCCGGGGACGCGGCACGAGCGGTCGCCCCTTCGGCGACCTCGATTCATATCCAAGTCGGCGCGCCCTCTCTCTTCTCGGCCACCTTCGTTGTCCCTGTCGCGGAAGGGATCGGTGACACGCTGGAGGAATCCACCGTGGTGCGAAGTGTGACGTTCGAACTTCAGGACGACGTCGGCCTCGAGGTGCAGCACATCAGCAGTCCAGGCTCACTCGCGGTGGACAACGCGCCGCCGGGTGTGCTGGCGGAGGATGCGGCACTCCGCCTGGTTTCGGGCAACGCGTATTACAACGACATCGCCATTTCGGTGGGGAGTACCATTCCCACCGGTTCACGGCTCGAACCGGGCACACGCGTCCGCGTTCAGGGTATGACCGTAACCGAGTTGCTTGACGATATGTCGGACATCACCGGACAGGAAGATCACGTTCGACTGGGTCTGGAACGCGTTCCGGTGGTCGAACACGAACTCTTGTGGGGTGAGACATTCGGGAATTCGAATGTATTGATGCCGGTGTTCGAGTTTGTGGTTCCCCCGCTAGACAACCTTCCGGGGGGTATCCACCATGTGCTTCTCACCGCCACCGACACGGTCGGTAATCCGGAATCCAATCGTTCGAATACTTATTTCATAATCGACGGCGAGCCCGAGATGACTTTCGCGGTCCAGGGCGACGAAGGCCGGATCGACGAAAGCGATGCCACCGGACTGACCGTGCTCCAAGGAGCGGGTGGCATACTCGACGTGCAGGTGACTGCCATCGACTATGGAAGCGTCTCCGATCTAGAAGTCACGGTGACACCCACCGCCGGATTCGAGCAAACTCCGGTCCAGATCGACGGCATTGGAACCATCACGGCGACGGCCACGTTTTCGATTACGCCAACCACCGGCACGACCGTGGGACCGTACATCGTTTCGGCAACAGCCTCGGACGAGCAAGGCTTTACCCATACGGAGCAGTTTGAATTCCGCATCGATCAGCCACCCGTCTTCTCCACCTTTTTCGTGGCGACGATCTCCGAAAACGACGAAGTGGTCGGCGTCCCGACGGGCGTACTCGAGTCTGTCGTCTTGCAAGAAACGCAACGCCTGGACCTCAAAATCTACGCGAGTGACCCCGATCTGTCAGACACGTTGCATCTCAGCGCATCAAGCCCGTGGTTCCACACCGCGCATGTCGAACCGGCGACGTTTGCGATGCGGGGGGTGACGGCGTCGGAGATGTTGCCCCTAATCGCACCCAGTCAGGTCGGCGAGGTCAGCGCGGTACTCAGTCTCTCGACGGATATCTTCCTGACCGACTACACCGTGGGAGCGGTCTTCGATCCCGTGATCTTCCAGGTAACCGACGACCGATTCTCGGTGACCAGGAGTTTCGACATCATCGTCAGCGACAGCCCCGTCTCGCCGACGTTGTCCGTGACCGAGGTGTTGATCGATGGGCAGGCGGTGCCCTACAGCGACCCAATCGCGGTTGCGGAGAACTCCACACTCATTCTCCGGGTGCATGGCGAAAACGTCACCGGCGTGACAACAACGGTTTCGGGCGACGTTTCGCCGGAGGCGGGCACACTCCTCCTCGACGGTGATTCGGCGGAATGGTCATTCTCGCCCGGGCTCTACGATGCGGATAATCCGGGGACAAACAACAGTCCGTCGGGTCCAACGCAGATTCGTTTCGAAGCCCTCACGAGCGCCGGGCTGACAGAAACGTTGGATGTATCGATCGACGTCGTCAACACTCCCGCCCCTCCCATCCTCGCCGTCACGGCCTCAATTGGCACTCAACAGATCGTCTCGCCCGCTTCAACGCTCGTGTTTTTGGATGGCGACACGCTTCACGTGGAGGCGGCGGCGACGGATTCCGACGGGGAACTGGTGGCGATCGCGTTCACGGGCCTCGACGGCGGCCAGACAACACTCATCGAAAACCTATTCGGCCGTCAACGGCGAAACTACCAGGTGGTCTTGCCGAGTGATGTGCCGCAGGGAGGTTTCATCGAACTGGACGTCGCCGTGACGGATGCGTCGCTGGAAAGCGTTACCCACACCATCCAACTTGTTGTACGAAAAGGCTACGAACGTCTTGGGTTCGACCCGGTGATCACAGCCACTATCCGGCATGCGACGGGCGCGGTGCGGCAAGACCTATTTACGAAGAACTTATCGGTGCTCGATACCGATACCGTGACCCTGGAGATCGGCGGGTGGAACTCCAATGTGATGGAATCCTTCAGCCTGCTGGCGGACGGCACCCTCTTTACGTCACCGCTCATCGAGAGCGCCTCGCTTGCCGGTCAATCGCTTCAGGAAGGAAATACACTGCCGTTCGAGGCGACCGGAAAGAATCACCTCGTCGCCGATCTAGAGTTCGCACCCGGTATTTTTGCGGCCACAGACGAGGGCGTGACGCGCTTCGATATCGATCTGCGACTCGCGGCGGGCGTGGATTTCATCACGAGAACCGTCACCGTGGACGTGCACGATGTCGATGTCTCCGGCTGGGTCCACTTTGACACGGCATTCCAGACGATTGTCGAGCATGCAACCGGTGGCGTGAGATTCGAAAGCATTGAAAACGAACTGGATGTTCTCGAGACAGACCTCATCAGAATGCTGGTGACGGGACGCGGAGCCGTGCCCGATCGCACATTGATCGTAACCGGCACGGGCACAGTCATGGCGGCGGCCGCTGTTGAACGAGCCGAATGGGGAGAACTGAGCACGCAAGATGGAGACAGGCTGCCGTTTTCGACCGAAGCCCCGGGCTTCGTTTACGAGGGGATTAAAATCGAGCCGGGGTACCTCGCAGTCCCCCTCGGCCAAAGCGAAATGACGTACGATTTGGAGCTCCAACTCACCGATGGTGTGGCCTGAGCCAGCCGTGCCGTTTCGATACGTGTTTTCGACGTCGACCGATCCGATGCACTCACGTTCGAGTTGCCGTTCTCCGCAGTGGTGACCGACGAATTCGGCGACACACGGATCGAGGACGTCACCGACCGGATCACCGTCAAAGAGACCGACCGGCTCTCACTGCTTATCGCCGGATCGCACACAGACCCGAACTCACCGACGACACTCGAACTGCGGGGCACCGCGTTGTCATCGGACGCGATTCAGGAGGCGATCTACAACGGGTATTCGAATGCGCAAGGAGATTCACCGCCGTTCTCATTCACCGGCAGTGGGACGTTCGGTGATGAACTACGATGGACTCCGGGTGTCGCCGCCGCCACCGTGGGCATCCCGACCCGCATGTACACACTCGATGTGCGTCTCTCGGATGGGACGGGTGAAAAGACGCACGCGATAGAATTGTACGTGGGCGACGTCGACGTCGCCTCGCGCGTACAACTGGTGACACCATTCGCGGGCGCGATTACGGACATCAACGATATCGTACGGTCCGTATCGATCGCCGAGCGGATCGAAGTGCGAGAAGACGAACGGCTGGAACTGGAAATCGTCGGCCTCGACGAACAGGGTCTCCCCGTAAACCTGACCTGTACGGGATCGGTATTCGATACAACGTCGTGGAAGGCGATCCGCGTCAACGGCGAGCGCGTCGAACCGGAAACGACCCGGCCCATCGTTGTCTCCGGCACCGCACCTCTCACCACCAACATCCTGTTGGAACCGGGATTCTTGGCCAATCTCTCGGAGGATGAAGTCCTGGTTCATTCGGCGACATTCACGTTCTCGAACGCCTACGGCTCGGTCGCACACACGTTCGACCTGGCCATTGTCCCCGTGATTGCCCAACCTATCGTTCGCGTCGTCACTCTGACCGTGAACGGCGTGATCCAAACGCCGACCTCGGCAATCACCTTGAACGAGTACGATAACTTCGAGATGGAATTGGAAGCGTGGGATCCGTGGTATGAAACGGTCGAGGTGAGCGCATTCGGTGGGCCGAACGGTCTCCAACACCAAATCGACGACGGTATCTTTCCCGCAAGGATCGTGTTGAGCTACGCGCCTGGACCGCTTGAAGGCAATGGACTCACCCAGGCGCTCTTCGTCACGGCCGAAAACGATGAGGGAAGACAGACAACGCTCCCGATCGAGATCACGGTGCTCGATACCATTCGCCGCCCCACGTTGTCGTCGGGAATAATCTTGAACGGGAACGTGCTGCCTTTTGAATCGGAGCCGGAAGTCGGCCGCAACGATATTCTCACGGTCACGTTCGAAATCGTCGCCAGCCAGCCAGAGGATTACCTGCACCTGACTGCGGGGGGGACACTTTTCAGCTCTCCGCTGATCGATCGGGTCACATTCGACCAGTTCGATCCGCGCGCGGGCGACCTCCCTCCCTATGGGATTCATCAACCCGGAATCATCAATGCAACGTTTACGGTCTACCCCGGTGCCCAGTCCGTGCCCATCGAAGCGGATCGGGCGGAATACACATTCGCGCTCG
>CAYTDF010000011.1:8244-21741 GCA_964436365.1 uncultured bacterium
CCAAACGATGCGCATCGTGGTTCTGCCGACACCGATGCCACCCATATTGGCTGTGAGTGAAGTCTGGATCGACGGCGTATCTCAACCGGTGCGGGCGATCATGCCGATTCCGGAGAGCGTGGATGTCGAAGTGCGATTCGACGCCCGCCATCCATTAGGACGAGACGTGACTCTGATTCCGCGTGACTGGCCCTTCGATTCCGAGTTACAGATTCACGACGGCACGCCGGACTCGTATGCGTCAATCGCATGGTACGCGGGATCGACAGCGGCGGATATCTCCCCTGTGCGTATGGCATTTCGTGCAAGGAGCGATCAGGGGCTCGAGGATATGGCGGAGGTTATCTTCGAGATCGATCCCATCGACGAGCCCGCACAACTATCGCTCGAAGTCCGGCAAGACGGCGGCGCTTGGCAGGCCGCCGAAGACGGAATCACCGTCCGTGAAGGAACAAATGTGGAAATCCGGGCAATGGCGTCCGATCCCGATGAAGAGCGTGCGATCGTTCGATTGGCGGCGGGGATTCCGCCCGGAGCCATTGTCAGCCCCGCGAATGCCAAAGCCGAGTCTGTGGGCACCGACGCTGCCGAACTGTCTATGTCGTTCACCCCGCTCGGAGCCGGAACAAAACTGTTCGTGCTATTTACGGCCGGTGACAGCGATGAAGATGGAGCCGCCGGAGACACACAGACCACATTGCAGGTCGATGTCATCACCTCCAACCTCCCTCCCGAGATTCGAATCGAACCGATGGGACAGCAGGCGATCTGGGCGGGAGATGTGCTGATCGTGTTTGTGACCGCGAGCGACCCGGAGAACGATCCGTTTGTTATTTCGCTCGACTACGATGGCGTCAAACTGGACGAATCGGACCCGCGCGTCCTTTCGCTGTCCGGTTTCTATACGCCCGGCCGCGAACACGCCTCCATTGTGCTCGAGGTTTTCGAAGAGGATGCCGGTCTCCACGAATTGCTCTTCCGCGTGGCGGACGAGCACTGGGAGGCGTACGACACACTCCATCTCAAGGTCGAACTCCCTCTGGTCGGCGTGGAAGACTGGTACATCTACTAGAGTGGCCCAGCCCGGCCAGGTGTTCTCGTCCTCCGGGAAGGTGTATACCGGTTCCCAAGGAAGCTGCCCGACTGACACGAACCGTCGAGCGACACACAAGATGTGCCCTGCCTGAGAGACATGAGCAACGATCGGAAACCCACAGAGACGTCGGACAGCGACAACGGCGGGAAAACCCTGCAGGGACGGAAGATATCCATGCTGGAGGCCGCTCTCGTCCTGCGCTATCAGGGCCGCCTCTCCTCCGCACACCGTCTCCTGGAAGAAGCCCGGCGAATAGCCCGCGCCCAACGGGACAACGGGAAGTGCATCCAAATAGGACTGAGCGAAATCGCCTGTTGGATGGATCGCGGCGCTTTTGCCCACGCCCTCCGTTTGACCAACGACACGGAGAAGGAGGCGCGGCGTTGCGGACTGGAGGACCGTCTCCCAGCCATCGCCCGGACCCGCCGCCGGGTCATACGGTCTCGGATCGGCTGGTGGCTCGGAGTTTCGTTCTGCATCACGGTACTTGTGGGCGGGACGTGGTGGGACCCGCTGCCGCTGGACAAGCGCCTGGCCGGACTGTTCCCCCCATGGGTAGCTCAGGTGACGCCCCTGATGCAGTTCGCCGGAGTCGCCCTGGCACTGGCCCAAGTTCTGGGCGTGTTCTTCCTGACACGGCTTGACGAGCGGCACCTGGCCGACCGGTTTCGATACCCCCATCTGATCCTACTAGGACTGCCATTCGCGCTTCTGTTATTCCCACGCATGTTTCTGTCAACGGGAATGACAGTACCGGCCGGACTGATTGTGGCCCAAGCGTACCTTGTGCTACTTCCGTTGGCGACTCTACTGGTCCTGATCCCACTTATCGAACGATGGCGACAGGGATGGAGACCTGCGATGGAACTTGTGGCGGGAATCCTTGTGCTCGTTTTTGGATTCCAAACACCTTCAACGGTGGATCTCCTCGTCGTTACAGAAGGCATGTCGACCGAGTCCAGCCTCCACGACCGGCAAGCCGAAGCCTGGCTGGAAATGACAGACCAACTGCACAAATCAGGCTATCGAGGCGCTCACGTTGCCTATGTGCAGGGTGCCGCATTCTCGGCGCTTAAGGATGACGGTAACGCCGTGCAGGCTTTCGAGAAGGCCCTCGAACTCGATCCTAAACACCTGAGTGCACTCAATGATTACGCTTGGCTACTGCTGAAGACAAAAGAGACGGCGCTGCATGATGCGGAACGAGCCCTAGAACTTGCCGTACGCGCCTACGAGAACGGCGGGGATGAGGAAGCCTACGCCCTCGATACCTACGCCGAAGCCCTCTTTCAAGCCGGACAAATTGAAGAGGCGGTCGCAATGGAAAAACGGGCGCTTGAGCTGGCCCAGGCCGTTGCCTGGTACGAGCGCAGCACCGGAGGGTACCTCGAGCAACTCGAGCGTTTCGAAAAAGAATCCCCTTCACCATCGGACCCGGCTCGCCGAAACGAGTGATCGAACCATGATCCCTCTCGATATCGAACTGTACGGGATCCTGCCTTACCGGGAAGCACTCGAGCGCCAGCGGGCGGTACGCGAATCGCTGATCGCAGGCGAAACCGGAGAGCGGTTGCTGGTACTGGAGCACCCCCCCACCGTCACATACGGCCGCCGGACGTCTCCCGAGGAGATGATGGTGGCCCCCAAGGAACGCGTCGAATTGGAGGACATCCAGCGTCCGTCCGACGTCGTTTCGGGTCTGAACGATGGGAAAATCGATTTCGTCCCCGTTGAACGGGGAGGAAGAGCCACGTACCACGCGCCGGGGCAGCTGGTGATTTACCCCATTCTGGACCTCCGCCGCCGCGGCCTCGGAGTCCGCGACTACCTGAACTCACTGCAAACAGCGGTGGTGGAGACCCTGACAGCACTCGGCCTCCCGGCGGAACCGGGGCGGGACGAAGCGGGGGTTTGGACCGACGGCCGGAAAGCCGCCAGTTTCGGTATCCACATGCGGCGCGGCGTAACAATGCACGGATTGGCACTCAACATCAATATCGATCTCCGTGGATTCCAATGGATTCGACCCTGCGGGCTGAGACCCGAACAAATGACGTCCTTGGAGAAGGAACTTGACCGTCCAATCACCCGGGAGGAAGTGGAACCGGAGCTCATTACCCGTCTGGAAAGGCGGTTTGGCGTGGCTGGTGAGCCGGAGGGCGCACCCCGTCGTGAGTTGTGAGCCGGGCATGCGTTATGGTAGAATGTAGGTGGAAAGGTGTGTCAAGGTATCGACCGGAGGATTTCCGGCGGAATGAGTGTGCCTTCAGCCGAGGCCCCTTGGGCCCCCGGAAGTTTTGTTATGGGTTGATAAGAGACGGTTCCGATGGATTTTCGCCGACTGTACAACAACATCGCCGAAGTCAAGAAGATGATCTTCGTGGTCGTCTCGACAGGTGCCATGGCGCTGGTCTTCGTCGCCTCCACAATCGCGAATTGCAACCCGCTCAATGTGCACGCGATCATGTTGTGGACGGTTGGAGCGTACATCGTGTTCAGTATCGCGGGCCTGCTCCTGGGCGTGGTGTATGAGAAGGTTGTCGAAGAGCCGTTGGTCGAATCGTATCGCCAGGAGGCCCGAGCACGAATCGAAGCGCTACGGAGCGGGGAGCCTGAACGCCTGCAAATGTCGGTTGCGACCTCCGATCTGCAGCCAGGAATGAAAGTCGTCAACCAGGTCAATAGCTCGGAAGGCGCGCTCCTCGTGCGCCCCGGGGCGGTTTTGACGACTCGCTTGGTGAGTGTTTTGCAGGAATCCGGCATCAAACAGATCACGGTCGAAGCCGCAAGGGGCGCGTCCTCAGGCGGTGGCGGCGGTGGTGGCGGCGCGCCCGTGGACGACGGGTATGTTGATCTATAGTTTGTTGAAAATTGCATGAAGCGACGTGATCTATGAAGCTGTTTTCGAGCCAGCGTGAAAAAATCTCCGACGAGCAGGAACAGGAACTCTGGATTGAGTTCAAGGAGAACGGTTCCTTCGAAGCGAGAGAGAAACTCGCCACTAAATATATTCATCTTGTGAAGTATGTGATCAATCGATTGCTTTCCGCCTCCCATATCGAGAGTGAAGTGCTCGACTACGACGACCTCTTCTCGGTGGGGACGATGGGCCTTTTGGCGGCGGCCGACGGGTTCGACCTGTCCCGGAACGTCAAATTCGTCACCTATGCCATTCCGCGTATTCGCGGCTCCATCATTGACGAACTCCGTTCGGTGGATTGGATTCCGCGTTCGTTGCGGCAATCGGTGAACAAGGTTCAGGGCACATACGCCGAACTCGAGCAGGAGTTGCTACGACCGGCGACCGAAGGGGAAGTCGCGGAACGTATGGGGCTGGAGGGAGAAGAACTGCGGAAGATGCTGCAACACGCCAGCCGCGCCGCTCTGCTCTCTCTGGACGAGGTGGTTCGTATCTCGGAAGACGGTACGGCATCGCGAGCGGAGATGACCAAGAACCCCGTCGAACACGATCCCCGGGATTCCATCCAGCGGGAGCAAGTCATCGAACTGCTGACCGACGCGATTGAAGGCCTACCGGAAAAGGAACGTCTCGTCGTGGTCATGTACTACAACGAAGATTTGACCTTGCGGGAAATCGGTGAGGTCGTCGGCGTGACGGAGTCGAGAATCTGCCAACTGCACTCCAAAGCGATGATGCGTCTTCGCGGCCGGTTGCAGGCCTGGCAACAAGATATGGTTGTGTAACCTGTAACGCACCAGCCGTGCCGGACGATCGTACCCGCATCACCGGCCGCGTCTGTGTGGTAAAATGGATAGAGGAGACACGGGCGAACGCGTGCACTCAGCCGGGTGTCTCAACAGCGGCCTTGGAGGTCCATAATGGGTCTTGCCGACTTTCAGAATCCAATCGCCAACAGTCCCCACGTCACCCAAAGTTCTGGTACGCAACAGCAGGCGGTCAACAGCACCCCTCAGACGATGAGCCAAGAACAGCAGCGCGAAGATGGGGAGAAGGCGATGCAGGTGGATGAGGCCGAAGAAGCCGAGCAGCGCGACGCGATCCGCGACGACGAAGAACGAGGACAAAACGCGGGAAGCCAGGCGCGGCGGCGTGCACGCAAATCGAAGCAAGAGCGGGAACCGGAATCGGAACCACGACCGGTCGACGACGGAATCCACGGCAATCGGGTGGATTTTCGCGCCTAGCCGGTTCCACTCACTCTCCTAATTTCAGAGATACCCTGTCAGGACCCGGACCATTTGAATCGGCGACGGTCTGAGTCGGCACAGGCAAGCGAAACGGCGGGACAACGAACCGATTATGGAATGGTTGCTTGAAATCGCACAAATCCTGTTGCTGACCGGGCTCGCGATCTGGGTGCTCGTCCTCCGCCGCGAATTGAAGGCACTATTTCGTGAACAGCAGTTGGCCGCACGGGCGGTAAAGAAGTCCGAATCGCTGTCGGCGCAAGAGCTTCAGGCGTTGCAGGAATCGCTGGCCGCTTTGGTGCAAGAGGTCGAGACGTTTGTTGAGGACCATCGGGAAGAGATGGGCGAGGGCTTGGAGCAAGTCCGAGGGGCGCTCCAGAAAATCGAAACAGTGCGAAAGAGCGCCCCAAAGAAGGCGGTTCCCGCATCGACAGTCGGCCCCCGGCGAACCGTCGATGGCCGCGTGCTGCGTATCGCCCCCGGCAGCCACGCCATCCAACATCCACAAGCGGAGAATATCTACCGCCTCCACGCCGAGGGACATGGCATCGACACAATCGCCCGAAAACTGCGGATCGGCAAAGGCGAAGTGGAACTGGTCCTGAATCTGTCGTGAAACTCAGCACGTGACCCCAATCACCCCGAGTTTCGATGTAGAAGTTCGAGTAACGCCTCAAGAACGCGTTCGGTCGCGCCACTTTGGGCAAGCACATACTCGGCAGCCCGACGGCCGGTTTCCCGGCTCGCTTCGGGACAATCGAGCCAGGTCTGGACACATTCCTGAAGTTCGGCGGAATCGGCCACACAGACCGCAGCCCGAGCCTCCAGAAGCCGCTCCACAATCACCCGGAAGTTCTCCATCCGCGGACCGAAACAGACCGGCAAACCCAGCGCGGCCGCCTCAAGCGGATTCTGCCCGCCGCTGGCTGTCTCGGCCAGCGACTTGCCCATAAAGACTAGATCCGCCGCCGCGTAGAGCCGGGCCAACTCCCCTGTGGTGTCGAGAAGCAGAACCGCGTCCGAATCGGGGTCCGATGTGTCCAGTTCCGTTCTGCGGATGACACGAAGCCCTTTTCGCCGTAGCGTCTCGAGAACCTCGCCGGTGCGCTCTACATGACGGGGAGCGATCAGAAGCCGTAGTTCCGGGTGGCTCGGCCGAAGCCGACAGTAAACATCCGCGAGCAAGGCCTCCTCGCCCGCGAAGGTCGATCCCGCCACCCAGAGCCTCTCATCCTCACCGAGCCCGAACCGCGCGCGCCAAGTCGCACGAGCCACCTCGGCATCGCGGAGGCCAATCCCATCGAATTTGATGTTTCCAGCCACCTGCACTCGGTCGCCGGACGCGCCCGCCGCAATAAAACGCTCTCGGTCGGTCTCGGTCTGAGCGAGAATTCGGGTGACGCACGCGAAAACACTGCGGAAAAAGAAGGATGACTTCGCATAACGACTGGCCGACCGGTCCGAAATACGGCCATTCACAACCACGATGGGCAGATCGGCTTCGGCGGCGCTCCAGAACAGCCCCGGCCATATCTCCGTCTCCAGAACCACCAGCAGGCTAGGCCGTAGCCGTTCGATCGCGCGGCCGGTCAACGCGGTCAGGTCGATGGGCAAGTAGAATGTCCCATCCACATGGGGGAGCCGCGCGGCAACATCCTGCCCGGTCTCCGTAACCGTGGAGACGACCACGCGAACATCGGGGAACGCCTTCTTAAGCCCCTCGATCAGGGGGCGCGACGCGGCCACCTCACCGACCGAGACGGCATGGACCCAAACCAGTGGCGCAGTGCTACCCTGGGGAAGGTCGTCCGGGAGTCGTCCCATGCGTTGCGCTACGCTGAGACGGATGCGCTCCCATCCTCCCTTCAGGCCACGGCCGCGCTTGATGGCATAGATCGGCCCTACAACCGGAAGGAGCGCCAGGAGCACGAGATCGTATAGGAGGCGTTGCCAACTCATCATGCGTTTCAATCCACCGCCCGGTCCCCTGTTTGCCCTGTTGCGCGCGATTCCGCAACGGCTGCTGCAACCTTTCGCGAAAGGGGTCGGCACGTTGCTGTTCTGGGTACTGGCGTCCCGCCGCCGGATAATGCTCGATAACCTCGCCCACGCGTATCCCGATTGGCCGGAATCGGAGCACCGCCGAATCGCCAAGGCCAGCTGGGCCAACCTAGTCCAGACCGCGTGCGAACTGATCCGGTTCCCGACTCACTTGGAACGGATGTTCGCGGAGAACGATTTCGAAGTCATCGAGAATTTTCGCGTCGCCCTGGCAAAAGGGAAGGGTGTGCTCGCGATCGTGCCCCACATGGGCAACTGGGAACTGGGAGCCGCGCACGGAGCCCAACATCTCGAGTTCTGCGCCATCACCCGCCCCGTGAGCCAATCGAAACTGGCCGAGGCCATCGAAGATATCCGCGAAGCGGCAGGCGTGAAGGTCTACAAACGCAAGAACGCCCTCAAGGGCATCCTGGGCGCGCTCCGCCGGGGATCCATCGTCGCGGTGATGCTCGATCAGCACGCAGGCAAGAACGGCGTGAAAGTCTCGTTCTTCGGCCGTCCCGTCTCGACCTTCTCCAGCGTGGCCTACCTCGCCCTCAAAACCGGCGTTCCGGTGATCCCGGGCTATTCCTACCGCCGCGAAGACGGCTCGACCTACTGCACCGTCGGGAAGGAGTTCCCCCTCATCGACACCGGCAACCTAGAAGCCGACATCGTCACCAATACGCAAAACTACACCACCGCCATCGAAGAGATCATCCGCGCCCATCCCGAAAGTTGGATGTGGATGCACCGCCGCTGGCGTTGATTCAATGGTGCTTCGACCCTAGGTTTTTGGGCACTGGAGATTGGGCAACCCAGCCCCGCGGGCACTACGTGCGCGCTGACAGTACAGGGCACTCAAGGCGCGTCTTAATGAACGTTTGTGAGTTGAATAGGGGGACACAATAGATTAGGTCGCCCAACCAAGCGGGAGCGTTGGGCAAATGCGGGAAGTGTGTCTCGTGATGGGAGTCGGACGGAGGAGCAATCTCAGGCGGCTTCGGCACCCCGGCTACGGCCTCGGTCGGCACGCCCTGTGGCCATCCCCTTCTTGCCCTGTTCGGCAAGAGTTTCCAGAGGGATGTTACGAGTGAACGCACCTTGGGCTTTGCGTTTGAGGAACCGGTCTGCGCTGGTTCCCAGGGTGACAGGCGCATCGAGAATCGCGTCGAGAAGCTTGATGTCGATCATCTTCTCTTGAATCCAGCGTTCGATGCGCAAGACAGAGACGTCGAGGCGGATGGCCATGTCTTCCATACTGATGCCGCCCTCTTGTCTGAGAATCTTCTGAGCCTCACGCACAAGTTTCCGGTCCTCGTTCATGCACGTGGGGCAGACACCGCCAAAGCGGACCGCCTTGCTCTCACCACAGTACTCACACGGGAAACTTCGCATCGCTCGGATCCTCCTCCAGAGTCATCAAATCAATTATCGGCAGATCCTGCCATGAGTTGAGGAGGAAAGATCAGCAGACGGTGCGCTGATAAGGGATGTGTAGAAACAGACGGGATACCTATGCAAAACCCTACTCCTCCACCGCCGAGCGGGAGTGGTAAGTGAAGTCCGTGATGACCACGGAATGCGGCTGCTCATTCATCGGTGGCAAGCCCCGATCCAGCCACAGATTGAAACGCAGATTCTCTTTGCCGGATGGGGGAACGCTCTCATCCACAAAAGACCATTCGTAGATGAGAGCCTCTTCCGGAGGCGTCGTCCTCACAAAGCCGCCCCGGTACATGCGAAAACTCACGCGGCCTGGAGCCCACTCGATGAAGTGCGTAAGGTCGTTCTCTTCGTCGGTCAAATCGACTTTGAACCGCTCGCACCGGTCGCCGCAACCGGGACACGACGAACAGGGCTGTACGACATACTGAGCGTTGGTCCGTAACCGAGGATTGCTCCAACGTGCGAACTCGATATCCAACTCCCGGTAGGCATGCTCGGGCGCGCCGGTATCCCAAGTGAACAGACCGACAATCACCCTCGGATCGACGATGTCCACCCGGCCCCGGGTTTGAAAGATGTATGTGCCATAGCCTAGGCTCTCTTGAAGAATGACCTCACTGCAATACCAATCCAAACCACGTTTCTGGATGGTGAGGTGCAAGCCTTCGTCATCCACCCAGACACTCTGCTCGCGGTCGGAGAAGAAGTTGGGGTCCGGCCCAACCGGAGAGCCCGCGCGTTTCACCCGCCACTGGCGCTCCGCGAAGGTCACGACCCGCGAGCTGTCGCGCTTCGCAGAGTTCTCTTGCAGCGCCAGCGTCTGCGGACCGCCGCACGCGGTACTGACGAAGAGAGCCATCACAAACGCCGCGATGAGAAACAGACTAGGTGTGCGGACAGACAACATGCACGCGAACCTTCTTGGGTTGCGGAGCAGGGGGACGCCGTGTCGAGGCGGGTTCGTTTCACCGATCACTCCTCTTGTAGACTATCGTTGAGTTTACGCCGAGCACAACAGGGCGTTCATGGATGTCACGAAGGCGATCTGCGTAGGCGCGGCCGCACGGAAGCGGTACGCTCTGGTTTTCACGAAGACAGACGGGAGAGTTCACGTTGATCACCGCTGCCATTGTCGTCTCAGGGACCGAGCTGTTATCCGGATTGCACCGCGATACGAATACGGGATTCATCGAACGGCGTCTGGGACGTCTGGGCATCGCCACGCGTTTCGCGGCGACGGCCGGCGACCGGGTCGAAGAGATGGCCGAGGTTTTCCGCTACGCGCTGAAACACTGCGACATTCTGCTGGTCAGCGGAGGCTTGGGCCCGACGGTGGACGACCTGACCCGGGAGGCGCTCTCGAAAGCCACCGGTGTTCCCCTACAGGAAAGTTCCGAGGCGCTGGATGAAGTCCGGGCCCGGTTCCGCTCGTTCAGCAAGCCCATGGCCGAGAACAACCGGCGGCAAGCGATGGTCCCCACCCGGGGCGGGTTCCTCACCAATCCTCACGGCACCGCGCCGGGGCTCCTCTTCGAAATGGATACCAGGCTCGCCATCGCTCTGCCCGGACCGCCGCGCGAACTGGAACCGATGGTCGAAAGCCAGATCATCCCACTACTCAAAGAGCGCTATCCCGATCTCCAAGAGGCGGCACGAGTCCGTGTGCGGCTGGTGGGAATGGGCGAATCGGATGTGGACCACATGCTACGCGTTCAGGTGCCGGTCGACACGGATATAGACCTGTCACTGCTCGCGCGTCTGGGGTTGGTGGATGTCACGCTCTCGCTGCCTTCCAGCCAACCTACGGATTTGGCCCGGCTGCGGCGCTTTCAGCGTGAAATCGCGGAGGTCTTCGCGGATTATTGCTACTCGACTGAGATCGACGAGCCGCTCGAAGCGGCGGTGGGGCGGCTGCTCCGCGTGCGAGGCGAGACAGTCGGCACGGCGGAATCGTGCACGGGCGGTCTGATCGCGGCCGCGCTGACTTCGGTCTCGGGCTCCTCGGACTATACCGGCGGTTCGCTGGTCACCTACAGCAACAAGGCCAAAGAGGCTCTGCTGGGTGTAAATCACGAGACACTGCTGGAACACGGTGCGGTGAGCGAGCCGGTGGTGAAGGCGATGGCCACGGGCGCGCTGGAGAGAATCGGCTGCGACTGGAGTGTAGCCGTCTCGGGCATCGCCGGCCCCACGGGCGGCACGCCAGAGAAGCCGGTGGGAACGGTCTGGATCGCAGTCGGCCACCGGGGCGAGCCCTCTCAGGCACAACGTTTCCACTTTCCCGGCGACCGGGAAACGGTCCGCGAACGGACCCGGGTAATGGCCCTAGGCATGCTGCGCCGAAAGATCGTGGAAGCGTAAGATCCGGCTACGCGCCGAGCGTTGCCCCATTCCTTCTTCGAAACGTTGCGGGTAGCGTGGCCTTACCATGAGTGCGACAAACAGCCGTTTTCAACAACAAGTGAGCCACCGCGCCAGCCGCTCGAAAAGTGCGTTGTGCGTGGGATTGGACCCTGTCCCGGAGCGGATGCCGGAGGGAATCTCCCAGGATGCGGAGGGCGTACGCAGATTCTGCGCGGCGATTGTAGAAGCCACAAGCCAATACGCGGCCTGCTACAAGCCCAACAGCGCCTTCTTCGAAGCCCTGGGCGAGGCGGGATACAGCATCCTGCGGGAAACCATCGCGGCCTGCCACCGGCGCGAAGTCCCGGTGATTCTCGACGCCAAACGGGGCGACATCGGCTCCACAGCACAGCTCTACGCCCGCGCGGCGTTCGAGCGGCTGGATGCCGACGCCATCACCATCAACGCCTATCTGGGTCTCGACGGTGTCAAACCGTTCCGCGATTTTGAGGACCGAACCAGTTTTGTGCTCTGCTACACGTCGAATCCCTCGCGGACCGATCTCCAGACCCGTCTCGACAGCGAGGGGAAGCCGTTGTATATGCACATGGCCGACTGCATCCGGGGTTGGAACGAATCCGGCAACCTGGGCGCGGTGGTGGGCGCGACGGCTCCCGAAGAACTGGCGGATGTCCGAAGAGTCTTGGGACCGGACGCGCCGATCCTCTGCCCCGGAGTGGGCGCACAGGGCGGCGATCTGGAGGCCTCGCTGGTAGCGGGGACAGGGGGGCGGCCCGGAGACTGCCCGGGGAACCTTCTGATCAACGCCTCCCGGGGTGTTATCTATGCCTCCAACGGGGACGACTTCGCCGAGGCGGCGGAGACTGCGGCTCGGGAGCTGTGCGAGGCCATGGCCAAGGTATGGGCGACCGGCGATTGACACGGCGGACAGCCCAGAAACGTTTGAGGCTGGGGACGCGTTGTACTATCATTCCCACTGGAGGGCGTGGTCCCTGGTGTCTTCTGCTGGAGGCGGGACCGCCATCCGCAGGCCAATCGCGGTTGGCAAGAATCTGTAAAGTGACAGGAACATCGACAATGACTGGCATTCTCAAACGATCGCGCTGGAGTTTAGGCGTAGGCTTCTTCTTAATCGCCGTGGGGCTCTGTCTCCCGGTGGCACAAGCCACGAAGGTTATCCCGCTGGCTCTGCCGGAACTCGTCTCTAGCGCGGATCGTGTGGTGCACGGCGTAGTGACCGGGGTCCGTGCCGGGACCGACGAAAAGACCGGCCTGATCTGCACCTGGACGACGGTGAAGATCGACGAGCCGCTGAAGGGTAAGGTCGAGACGACGGAGATCACCTTCAAGCAACTCGGCGGCACCGACGCCGAACGCGGTCTCACCAATCATGTCCAGCGCGTTCAGCTGGCCAAAGGCACAGAGATTCTGCTCTTCCTCTACCCGGAGAGCAAACTCGGTTTCTCCTCACCGGTGGGGATCGCCCAGGGCTCGTTCAATGTCGTGATCCATCCGCAAACCAAAGAGAAGCATCTCACCAACGGTATGCCCAAGCATATTCTGTTCTCCGACCGGCCCCATCCCCCGCAGAGCCGCCTGAAATCCAAGATGGTTCCTTACGACAGGGAGATCATGAAGGCTCTGGGGCAGTGCAACAGCCTGAAACTGGACGATATGAAACTCGGTGTGGCCCGAATGGTCGATTTCTATGCCAAGAAGGCGGAAGCCAAAAAGGCGGCGGTCAAATAAGGCACCACAAGAAAAGGACCGGGTATCCGGCGAGTCGCTCCCGAACCTTGATCCGCTTTGACAGTGAGCGTATGTTCAGTTAGAATCCGTGAAGTATCATAGAACGTTCCGAATCGCGCGCGAAGTGCCCGCGGAATTCGGGCATTCAACGTCTTCCAATCGGACACGATTTTTGGGAGACAATTAAAAACACGCGGGGCCGAATGACCCCACACCATGAGCGAATTGCAACATGGCCCGCGCTTCCAGTCCAAAAACCAAAACCAAAAGCCGTCCCGGCACGGCGGAGAGCATGGCCAAAGGCCAGCGGGATATCTCGATATCCGAGTTCTTCGCCAAGAATCGGCATCTCCTGGGTTTCGATAATCCACGCCGCGCGCTCCTGACCACCATCAAAGAGGCGGTCGATAACGCCCTGGATGCGTGCGAGGAAGCGGAGATTCTCCCCACGGTCCACGTCACCATCCAGCAGACCGCGGAAGACCGCTTTATCGTCAAAGTCCGCGACAACGGCCCGGGGATCGTCAAAGCGCAGATACCGAACATCTTCGGCAAACTGCTGTATGGCTCGAAGTTCCACAGCTTACGTATGTCTCGCGGCCAACAAGGGATCGGGATTTCGGCGGCGG
>CAYTDF010000012.1:0-1303 GCA_964436365.1 uncultured bacterium
TTTTCGCCTGTGGGAAACGCTACCGGCATATCGTCTCCGACGGTTTGCGGGTCGAGCGAAGCCGGGAAGCGCTGCGAGCGGGCGACGTGCGAACGTTTGGCGAACTGATGAACGAGGGCCAGCGGAGCGCGCGCGACGATTTCGAAATATCTTGCCCCGAGTTGAATCAACTGACGGAGGCCGCGCGAGACGCGGGTGCGCTGGGCGCGCGGTTGACCGGCGCGGGCTTTGGAGGCTGTACCGTCAATCTTGTGCGTACGGCGGAGATGGAAGCCTTCTGTGGCAGAATGCGGGATAGCTTCTACGCTCAAATGACTCACCAACCGGACGACGGCACGGAGCGTATCTTCGTATCCGCTCCCGGCATCGGCGCGGCTGTGCGCCAAGCGTAGAACGGAGAAAGTCGAACGCGCAATGAATCTCCAAAAGATCACCGACAACCTTGTGAAGGAACTCGAACCGCTCCGATTCGGGCCACCGGTCACCCATGTCTACAATCCTCTGGTCTATGCTCGGGCCGCGCACAACCGTTACCTGAAACGCTTCGGCCGGGGGCGGCGCGAGATCGTGCTGCTGGGTATGAATCCCGGGCCGTGGGGGATGGCGCAGTGCGGCGTACCTTTCGGTGAATTGACGTTGGTACGTGAGTGGATGGGGATCGACGAACCCGTCGATAAACCGGACCCGGAACATCCCAAACGCCCCATCCAGGGGTTTGATTGTCCGCGAAGTGAAGTGAGCGGCCGACGGCTCTGGGGCTGGGCGCGCGACACATTCGGTACGCCGGAGGCCTTTTTCGAGCGTTTTTACGTCGCCAATTACTGCCCCCTTTGTTTCATGGAAGAGAGCGGCAAGAACCGCACGCCCGACAAACTTCCCGCAGACGAGCGAATGCCTCTGCAGGAGGCCTGTGACCGGGCTCTGCGTGAAACCATCGCTCACCTCAAGCCGGAGCACGTGATCGGTGTGGGCGCGTTCGCCGAAAAATGCGCCCAAAACGCTCTCGCGGGCATGGATGTGCGGATCGGGCGGATCCTGCATCCCAGTCCCGCCAGCCCGAAGGCCAACCGGGGCTGGTCTCAAGCCGCCGTAGCCGAGTTGAAGGCCTACGGGATTCAACTGGTGTCCCCGTCATTCCCGAACTCTCTCTCCACCCGATAGACGGGGCAATCTCCATTCGTCTATACTGTTCCCACTGTCTGACGAAGGGAGTTTGCCGGATGCGACTTGCGCTATCGCTTTTTGGAGTTCTACTGACCTTAACCGCGACGCCTACGAGGGGCGCGGAGATTATGTACCAGCG